>CAMDGL010000187.1 GCA_945897845.1 Chitinophaga pinensis
AGTACCAAAATTGAATACGACCTTTCTGTTGCAAAACGCCATATTGACCTTTACTGCAAACATTTTAAAAACACTTTGCTCTGCATCAGCGACGATTTTGCTGGTCACGATAAACCGGGCCATCGCTTTCCAATTACAGACTATGCATTTTCGAAAGGAGTAACCATCCGGGACGATAGCATTTTAGTACAGCCACCTCCCCGTTCCTGGTATCATGCTGAAATGGCTCAACTGTTTTGGCCAACTTTGCCCGTTATTCTTGAACATGAACATTATGGATCATCGGTTAACAGAAAAGCCTGGAGTAAGGATTTGTTCCTGAAGGCCGTTGAAGATTATCACGCCAGTTATATGTCCATTCATTGGTGGCCGCGAATTCTGTTGGAAGAGAATCGTGATGTTATCGAAAGAATTAATCTTCGGATGGGTTATCGGTTGCAGTTAAAAACGATTAGCTGGCCTGAAAAAATACGATTGGGAGAACCTTTTACGATAAGCTCTGCGTGGGCAAATGCCGGTGTGGCTCCCTGTTATCCGGGAGGATTTGCTTGTTTTACCTTGAAAGATGAAAAGGGCGGAATTGTTTCGGTTTTGACCGATGAAAAATTTAATGTGGATGAACTTCAGGTTTCTGAACCAAATAAGGCGATATCAAAACAAATAGTCTCCACTTTTACGATTGCTCCCACATTTAATGATACGGTAAAAGTATTTTTCAGGGGAGTCAAACCCGGCAAATACGATTTGTATGTTTCGGTCGGAAAAAAGGATGGAACACCGGTTTTTGAGTTACCATACAACGAGAGCGATGGCCATAAACGATACAAAATGGGAAAAATTGAATTGCTTGACAGAGAAAGTTCCACTGACTAAAAAAAGAAAATTATGAATTCAAGAGAAAGCGTATTAAATGTGCTTAAACAGAAGGTGCACAAACGATTTAGAGAAAATGACAGGAAAGATCATCGCATTCAAAGAATTATTCTGAATGTCAGTACTATGATTGATTTTATCGATAGTGTTTTATTACTCATTTTCAATCGACAACGAGTTAGAATTAATCAAATATTGGATGTAACTTCATTGCTGAAAGACGGTGACAATGAAATTACCGTAAAAGTGGTTGGAAGCTTGAAAAACACATTTGGCTATTTCTTTAAGCCAGCCGACAAATGGATTTATGGTCCGCACGAGTGGAACTATGCACCAGAAAAAGCACCCGACGCCTCAGGATATTTCCTGATGGATTACGGAATGATGGAACCATTCGGGTTGGTGCAGGTGAAATAGGCGGAAGACCGGAGCACTGCTCTCTGAGTAGCGAGGTTCCTGAGTAGGAAAGCGTATCGAAGGAAAGTGTATCGAAGGAAGCTATAACCCAGATAAAAGCGAGTCCGAGTCCCACTATGAGTGGGGCCCGGACTTACTTATAGTCAGCATATCCTTTCGATTCAACAAACCGGGCCGATTTCTGATAATTTAGGGCTTCTCCTGCGGCCATTTTGTCTGTAAAATCAGAATCGGGGATTGAGCATAGGATATCTGAAATACAAAAATCAGAATCAAAAATGGAAGAAGAAGTTTCATAATGTTCAATTTGAAAGGTAAATTTACTAAATTTGATTGAGCATACCGGCCTGTTCTAAATAGCAATTTATGAATAATACCTACTTCAACCAGCAACTAAACGCGCATTTCTCTATACAATCGCTCGGCGAATACCAAAAATCATGCGGGTTGACCGACCCGCACAAGTGGTTCTCCATTTTTCTGGTCAATCAGCTTGACGGATATTTGCTGGTTGATGATGGTGATTTCAGGATACAGTCGCCTGCCGTACTGTTTATTACTCCGGGGCAAATTCTTTCGCTCGAGAAGGTAAACAGCTGGTCTGGTTTTGTTGTGTCATTCAACAGCGAGTTTTACTGCATCGAATACCACGACAGCGAAATATCGTGCAAAGGACTGCTCTTTGTGAATAATTACCGGATGGTCTCCATTGCGCTCGATGAGCAGCAAAGCCAGGTTTTTAACAACACCATGCTCGAAATTGCCCGCGAGTTTGAAGCACAGGATGAATTGCTCGCCGAAATGCTGAAAAATTTACTGAAGAACTTATTGATCCGCTCCAACCGGCTCTTTAAACAGCAATGTTCGGTTGGTGAAGTGGATGATTCGAATTTTGAAATCGTCAGGAAACTCAGCAGCCTGATTGAAATGCACTTCAGAACGCATAAACAGGTGGAGGATTATGCCGGAATGCTGAAAATGTCGGCATCGTCGCTTACCAAAAAACTTCAGAAAGCCGGAATTGATTCACCTTCGCTCATTATCCGCGAGCGGATTATTACAGAAGCCAAGCGTTTGCTCATGTATTCGGATAAAAGCATCAAGGAAATTGCTGATTTTCTGGGATACGACGATCAGTATTATTTTAGCCGCCTTTTCAGCAATTCAGCCGGAATTTCGCCCCGCAGTTACCGTAAAAATTATCAATTGGCCTCATAATTCCGCGATTGTCCATCATTCAGGAAAAAACATCCATTTTATTCGGACAAAAAGGTCTGTTATTTTGTTGATATATTAATCAATTAAAGAAACAGACATGAAAACAAAAAATCAATTTTCAGGAAACAGTTTTCGTTTGGCCATTTTGGCCATGATAATTGGCGTATTCTTCTCGTTCAGCGCTTGCACAAAAGATGAAAATGAAGACCCGATTGAAACTCCGAAAGTAACAGCAGGCAATGCTCCTGCCTTCGAACTAAAATCATTAACCGGTTCCACAGTTAAACTGGCCGATTTTAAAAACAAAGTGGTGGTTTTATTTTTCTTCGGAAATACCTGCCCATCGTGTAAAGCAGCCGCACCAAATGTTCAGACCATGCTTCAGGGAACTTTTGGTTCGAACCCTTCTTTTATGTTGCTGGGGCTCGACCAATGGGATGGAAATGCCGCTGCAGTTGAATCGTTTATGAAATCAACCGGAGTAACGTTTCCTCTTCTGCTTATGGCTTCGCCTACCGCAAAAGCTTATGCAACAACTTACGACCGTTTGGTAGTGATCGATAAAATGGGTAACATCATGTTCGATGGCAAACAGGGCGCCGGAAGCGATCTGGCCGCAGCCAAGGCAAAAATTGAAATGTTGCTGAAATAAGTAAAAATCACCGCGATGAAAACTGTAATGATTATCCTTTCTTTTGTTCTGATTTCAGGATATGGCGCGAATGCCCAGCAGGTTCGGAATTTTGTGCTGAACGATCTGCAAAACAAATCGCGGTCGTTCGATGAACTGAAAGGCGAAAAGCTTACGCTGCTTGATTTCTGGGCTTCCTGGTGCAAACCATGCAACAAAGCCATTCCTGAATTGAATAAATTGTATTCGAAATTTCAGGGCAAAGGAGTAAACCTGATTGGGATCAATTGCGACGGACCGCGAAGCGTGGCCAAAGTAGCTCCACTGAGCAAATCGCTGCAAATCGAATATCCGGTTTTGCTCGACATGAACGCTGAATTGATGAACGATCTGAATTTATCGGCTTATCCAACTTTACTGATGGTTAACAGCTCAGGAAAAGTAGTTTGGATTCATGAAGGTTATGTGCCTGGCGATGAGATGGTCATTCAAAAGGAAATCGAAAAACAGCTTTCAAAACTTTAATTATGAACCGGAAGATCCTGTTTCTTTTGCTTTCGCTTTCTGTTTTTTCTCCTGAACTTCGGGCTCAGTTGAGCGGACAGAACCTGATGGAATATCAGTACGGGCGATTGCCAGATGAACCAGGGTCTTCCTTTTCGACCATCTACGACCGTTTCCTGCTCGATTATTCGCTGAAAGGTTTTAAAGCCGGAGGAACGCTCGAACAGTTCTATTCACCTTTCGAAACCCGTAATTACACCCGTTTGGCGCAATACCGGCTGCATTTTAATTCGAAACCGCTTGAACTGAAAATCGGACATTTCTACGAAACCATTGGCCGCGGACTGATGCTTCGTTCGTACGAAATACCGGGCGCCATTCTCGAAGATAAAAGCTACCGTTCGAGGCAGTATTTCCACCGCGACTTGCTTGGCTTCACTGCCAAATTCAGGCACAAGGGTTTTACAGCAAAAATGCTTTACGGAAAACCATTAATTAACGTGTTGCCTCCAACATTCAAAGAAAAAGACAGGCGTTTGGATCGGATTGCCGCCGTTCAGGCAGATTACTCCATTAAAGGACAATTGCTTGGTGCTGCAATGATGCAACTCGACAATGCCTCCGGAAAATCGTGGTTCGCCATGACCAACGCTTCTGGAAATATATTTCCGTACCTGGCATACTACACCGAACTGGTAAAAAATACAGGCGAATTTGCGATTACCGATTTTTCGTCGGCAGCCTCATTCGCCTTCTACGGAAACCTGAACCTGAGTTTCGATCAATTTGGACTCAGTGCCGAATACAAAAACTACAACAATTTTTTACTGGGTTCCGGCTTTAACGAACCTCCCGCACTGGTCAGGGAGCATTCGTACAAGGTGCTAAACCGGAGTACACATGTGTTGCAGCCGCAAAACGAAAAAGGATTTCAGTTCGAAGGGTTTATTAATTTCACCGACGAATCGGCTTTGACCCTGAACTATACACGGGCAGTGAACGATTTTGGCAGGAAGTCGGTTTTTCAGGAATATTTTGCTGAATATTCGTTTAGCCTGAAAGAAAAACACGATCTGAAACTGTTTGCCGACTGGGCACAGGATCCGTTTAAACTTGAAAAAGACCGGCTTTCTTCTGGTTTTTATGCCGACTGGAAGCTCGGAAATACCACAAGCATCAATACTTCCTACGAATTTCAGACCTTTAACCGAAGCGGAAATGCCGCTCAGAATCAGGTTTTTTCAGCGGGAGTTTCCATCAAATCAAAGTTTTCAGGATATGTTATTACCGAATGGAGCAACGATCCGGTGATTGTTGAAAAAGGCAGTAAATTTTGGTTGGGCGCCGGTTTAAAATACAAAATGAATTCGCGCCACAGTCTTCAGTTTTTTGCCGGCGAACGCCGTGGCGGACCGGCATGTAATTCGGGCGTTTGTTACGAAGTACTCGATTTTAAAGGTGTTGAGTTGCGGCTCTCAAGCCGGTTTTAATTCATCTTAAATCAGTACAAAGTCACATTTTTACTGTTGAAATGAATAAAGTAAAACTTCATTCCGGCCACCAACTAAGAATTCCATTTTACCGCCACTATTTACCGGACAAATGCTCTGGTAGTCATCGCCAAGAATCTCTTTATAGACCAGTTCTCCGGTTGATGAAAATACAAATAAGATACTCCGATGCCATCCTCCCCTGCCTTTATATACCGCTGCAAACATAGCATCCGGGGCAATTCCAATAAACGTCGCTGCCACAACATGCATTGGGGATGTTGCGCCCACTGCATTGTATTTCTTCAATAACTTCAAGTTCGAATCATAAACATCCAGTGTATCTCCTGCCGATAGCACAACATAAGGCAAAACAGAAGATGTAACTACGGGTTCATACCAGTATGCGTCCGATACTTTTAATCTGGATAATTCATGTTCTTTACCATCCAAAACAGCAAAATCAACTTCTCCACGTCCGACAAACATCTCTTGATGGCCATCGCCGGTAAAGTCTGCCGATGTAAGTATCCTTGCGGGCGATCCTTTACGAACTATTTCTCCCGTTTCAAAGCTTAGATAAAGAAGCGCTGAATCACTGTTTTCCACAACAACAAAGCGTTCATCACCATCATCGAGGACTGCGGTCTTTCCCATCCCATCAAAACCAGACTCTTTTTCCCACTTTAATTGTCCGTTAATATCAAACACTGCAACAGATGGCTTACCCCATAGTCCACCCCCAACAATATACGATGGTTCGCCTGAGGTATTTCTGACAATAGCAAGATGATCCGATAACCGGGGAGAGATAACTTTGTATTCCGGGTTTAATTTATAATTTGAAAGCTTGCAAACCTGGTTATCGCTAACTATAAGGAATTCGGTTGAGTCTTGTAATGGTACTATCGCTTTCACAAGATTTAGACTGTCCTTTTTCAGAACAACTTCTTTTGTTGGGGTCCATTTGGAAATATCGACCTTTGCATCACGCAGATATCCCGGTACCGATCCACCGCCGCATGAAGTGAAAAAAATCGAAACAGCGATTGCAACGCAACATATTTGAAGAAGCCCTATTCCTGAAACCATTCCAAAACGCAAACGTCCCCAAAGAAATGGCACAATCATATAAGTACTATGAAGTTTCCCAATGCGACTTTTTGAATCATTTTTTTTCCTTTTCAATTTTGACCATTATATTTTTTTAAACGCAAACACCATCAATAGCAAATTGTTTATTTATTTTGAATATCGGTAAAAACACATGAATGCTTTTGTCATTTTATTTTTGTTTCTCAATTGGTATCTATTCCTTTTTGGATCGGATTTGCATTGTAAAATATAAACGCATTCAGAAAAAAAAATGTAGCATTCTTTCTATTTTTTGATAGGCTTCTATAGTGGTTCTATTTTGTTTGAAAGATTTGCTTTCTGTATTTTTTTGATATACTTTCGATCCGCCATTTATTTATTGTAAAACAAATCTATCATGAAACAGATCTCAAATATTCTTGTCCTGTTTTTATTCGCGTTTATTATCACCTATTTTTCTTTGCCGGTGGTCAATTATGGTTTTTCTGACCTGCCTTTTGTTTTGATCGTTTTAACTTTATTCTGGATGCTGATTAACAGGCCGTTCGTGCCAAATTCAACTTCTAAGCAAATGGCAGCACAGTTTAAATCGAACAAAATAAAAGTACCGCTGATCGTTGTTGTCATACTTGGATTGTATATGACAGTGTTGCCAATGTTCACTTCCTGGGCTTTATTGAAGAGTCAGGATTATCGGAATTTAATCGGAACTGTTGAGATTGGCGAGAATTTATCGGACCACATGGCTCCTATTTCCATCGAGAAAATTCGGGTGGTTGATCAGTCGCTGGCAAATTTGTTGGGAGACAAAGTGCTTGGAGCACAGGCCGCTTTGGGAAGTCAGGTTAAACTTGGAACATTCAATATTCAAAAGGTCGGATCCGAATTGTATTGGGTTGCTCCGCTCCTGCATTCCGGATTTTTTAAGTGGCAGAAAAACAGTCAGGGAACCAATGGATACGTAATGGTAAATGCCTCAAACGAACGCGATGTGAAGCTGGTTCAGGAGATAAACGGACAGAAGGTGCTGATCAAATACCAGTCTGAAGCCTATTTTTTCAGCAATTTGAAAAGGCACGTTTATTTCGAAGGCTTTTTTAATTGCGGGTTAACCGATTATACTTTCGAGATCGATGATGAAGGTCGTCCGTACTGGGTGATTACCAAGTTTAAAAAGAAAATCGGTTTTAGTGGCAGCGATGCTGTTGGTGTGGTTGTGGTTGATACCCAGACGGGTCAAATCATGGAATATTCTATCGCCGATGCTCCGGTGTGGATAGACCGTATTCAGCCTGATAATTTTGTTGAAACCCAACTGAATGATTGGGGAAAATATGTAAAGGGTTATTGGAATTTTTCGAACGAAAACAAATTGCAAATTACCGAAGGACTATCGCTGGTGTATGGCGAAGACAATAAATCGTACTGGTACACCGGATTGACTTCGGTTGGTGCCGACGAGGCAACCGTGGGTTTTGTTTTGGTTGATACCCGCACTAAAAAAGCCATTTGGTA
>CAMDGL010000188.1 GCA_945897845.1 Chitinophaga pinensis
AGAATATCGGCATAAGGCTTTTGTATCGGAAGGAAAACACTTGCCGGATGGGCTTTGTAGGCAAATAAACCCCATGGATGTGTTGTGCGGTCGGTTACTGTATCGTTAAATCCTGAAAGTATTTGAACCAGTATCAGCGGCACAATCAACTGAATAAAAACATGCAGTATCCAATTGTAATCTTTCAGTTTCATTTCGGAGTTGTACAAAATGAAAAACCAGTAAAAGAGAAACAGGAACCCGAACAGTGCAAAAAAATACATGTGCATTCCCGCAGCCATAAAAGTTGTCAGGCCAATCAGGAAAGACAAGATATATGATTTGTTTCGGTCGAATTTCATCAAAAGCCAGATGAGCATTGGGAGCCACATGAGGTGACTGAGTGAAAAATGCCCGCCAAGTCTGCCTATTTGTGGCGAAAGCATGGAGATTCCAACTGCAGCAAATGAAGCAAACCACCATGAAATATTAAGTTCGGTAAATATGAGAAATATAAAAATTGAAGCCAATACAATTGACAGAAGCATACTCATGTTGATAATCCCGACGATGGACGGACGCACATCAATTCCAATCTGACTCAGCATTTTTACAGGGATGGTAATCATTGGCTGACAATCGGCAAAAAAAGCCATTTCACCATACGGATAATTTTGGATATTTGCCCTGAAAAGGGTGCTGTCGTGGTGAAGGTGATATACCGAGGAAGCGTATGATTTCAAGCCATCGCCAGAAGCCGAAAAATAAACATTGTTCGGATCTTTCATTAAAGGGCCCAGAAAAATGTACAAAACAGCAACGCTCAACACAAGGGTCAGTAAAATGCCCTTTCTGAAATTTTCCATTGAATGCAGGATTATTGTTATACAAAAAGTATATTTACAAATTAAAAGATAATAAATGGAACTCCGAAGGAAAATATCTGTTATTGTACCTTGCTTCAATGAAGAAGAAAGTCTGGAAACATTCAATAAAACGCTGCTTCAGTTTTTACCCGGAAACTATGATTATGAGGTCATTTATGTGAACGATGGCAGTCGCGACAATACTTTTCAGGTCATTTTAAATCTTGCAAAAGACAATCAGCACATAAAATACATTTCATTTTCGCGCAATTTCGGGCATCAAAACGCGCTAAAGGCCGGATATGATTTTGCTTCAGGCGATTGTGCAATCAGCCTCGACGCCGATCTGCAGCATCCGCCTGCAGTTATTCCTGAATTGATTGCCAGGTGGGAAGAAGGATTTGAAATTGTGAATACCATCCGGGCCGACCACGATAGTATTTCATATACAAAGAAACTGTCCTCCGGAATTTTTTATCAGATCATGCGGAAATTATCGGATGTGAACATCGAAAACGGGATGGCCGATTTCCGCCTGATTGACAAAAAAGTGCTAAAGCAATTAAAACTGTTTTCCGAAAATTACCTTTTCTTTCGCGGCATCATACCATGGATGGGTTTCAGGCAGGCAATAGTACCGTTCAAAGCCAACGAACGCTTTGCCGGAACAACCAAATATACTTTCAAAAAGATGCTGAAGTTTGCTACTTCAGGAGTCACTTCGTTCAGTGTAAAACCGCTGCGGCTTTCAATCTATCTGGGATTTATGTTTGCCTTTCTTGCTTTTATGTATGGTTTGTATGCCACTTATGCCTTCCTTTTTACCGATCAGGCTGTAACCGGTTGGACATCTGTTATTTTAAGCGTTTTGTTTGTTGGAGGCATCAACCTGCTGATGCTCGGTATCATTGGCGAATACCTTGGCAAACTTTTCATCGAGAATAAACGACGACCGAACTACCTGATTTCTGAAACCAATTTGATTGAATAGCAAAATAAATGCAGAATGACAGATAAGTTATCCATACCTCCAGATGAAATCGAAAATCGAATTTTTACCATTCGATCTACGCAAGTAATGATTGATAGTCATTTGGCAGAGATGTATAATGTTGAAACTAAAGTTTTTAATCAGGCAGTAAGACGAAATATTGTACGCTTTCCTGCATCTTTTCGGTTTCAACTTACCGGGAATGAATGGAGTTCTCTAAGGTCACAATTTGTGACCTTAGAGAAAGGACCTGGACAACACCGGAAATACCTTCCATTTGCCTTTACTGAACAAGGTGTGGCAATGCTTTCAGCGATACTTCGCAGCGATACAGCCATAAAAGTAAGTATCCAAATTATGAATGCATTTGTTGAAATGCGTAAGCTGATTTTAAAAAATGCAGATCTTTTTCACCGATTAGACAAATTGGAACTTAAACAAATAGCCGCGGATCAAAAATTCGAACAAATCTTTAATGCCCTTGAACGTAGGGATCAAAAACCTAGTAAAGGCGTCTTTTTTGAAAATCAAGTATTTGATGCTTATGTTTTTATATCAGAAATTATTAAAAAGGCCGAAAAATCAATTGTTTTAGTTGACAACTATGTTGATGAAACTATTCTGACCTTGTTGTCAAAAAGAATGGAAGCAGTAAAAGCCACTATTTATACCAGACAGATAAACAAACAACTACATTTAGACATCAAAAAGCACAATGAGCAATACCCCGAAATTGAAGTAAAATTATTTGCAGACAGTCACGATAGGTTTCTAATCATTGACGAACTGGAATTATACCATATAGGAGCTTCGCTAAAAGATTTGGGAAAGAAATGGTTTGCCGTTTCGAAAATGGATTCTTTAGCAATAGAAGTCATTAATAGACTAAATAAATTGAAAACAATTAATAAACAATAATTCCCAAATATTTCGTTCGTATAGAAATCAAAAGTTTTATCTATTTTTTTAATGAAAGTACAATTCGAAAAATGAAAAGTCTCCGGTTAAAGCTCATTCACACATTCATCAAAAGAGTTCATGTTAAATTTTCAAAACTTTTGTATCATTGCGACTTCAAATTTTTATATAACCTGACTTCAACCCAATGGAAAAAGGACAACAAATTCTCCTTGATTATTTTGAAAGTATCGCCCCCAAACGTGACAAGTGGAAAAGAAGAAACCGATTTTATCAAAAAACAATCGAGAAACAATTTTCTTTTATAATTCCTGAAGGTTCGACAGTACTGGAAATTGGCTGCTCTACCGGCGATTTGCTGAATTCTGTGAAACCCGGTAAAGGCATTGGAGTTGATTTTTCGCCAACAGCAATAGATATCGCCAAACAAAAATACCCGCATCTTGAATTTTATCTGGCCGATGCGCACGATTTTATCCCAAATATGGACATCGACTACATCATCGTTTCAGATTTGATTACCTCTTTGTGGGATGTGCAAGCCTTTTTCAGAAGATTGAGAAGTTATGTAACGCCGCGTACCAAAATCATTATTTCAAGTTACAATCACCTTTGGGAACCGCTTTTGAAATTGGGCGAAACCATTGGACTGAAAGCCAAACAGCCCCTTCAAAACTGGCTTTCGATCAGGGATATTGAAAATGTACTGCATCTTGAGAATTTCGAGATCATTAAAGTGGAAAGGAAACTGCTTTTCCCAAAATATATTCCGGTATTGAACCTCCTACTGAATAAGTTTCTGGCAAATCTACCTGTTATAAACAACCTCGATCTGATTAAATTTGTGAGTGTCCGTCCGGTTTATTCCGAACCAAAGGAATTTTCGGTCACCATTGTAGTTCCTGCCCGCAATGAAATGGGGAACATGGAAAATGCAATCAAGCGCACGCCCAAATTCGGATCTCATCAGGAGTTTATTTTCATTGAAGGACACTCAAGCGACGGCACTTATGAGGAAATGTTGAGGGTTCAGAAGGCTTATCCTGAAGTGGATATGAAAGTAATGAGGCAAACCGGAAAAGGAAAGGGAAATGCGGTACGCGAAGCATTCGACGCTGCTACCTGCGACATCCTGATGATCCTCGACGCCGACCTGACCACCCCGCCTGAAGATATGCCTAAATTTTACGATGCGTTGCGCGATAACAAAGGCGAATTTATAAATGGGTGCCGTCTGGTTTATCCCATGGACAAGGAGGCGATGCGATTTCTTAATTTCCTCGCCAATAAATTCTTTGGCTGGTTTTTCTCCTACGTTCTTGGTCAGCAACTGAAAGATACATTGTGCGGAACGAAGGTTCTTTTTCGCAACGATTACGAAAAGATCATTGCCAACCGGAAATATTTTGGCGATTTCGATCCGTTTGGTGATTTCGATCTCCTTTTTGGTGCCGCCAAACTTAACCTTAAAATTACCGAAGTGATTGTGCGTTACCGTGACCGCGAATACGGATCGACACAGATCAGCCGTTTCAGTCATGGCTGGTTGCTGATAAAGATGAGCTTGTTTGCTGCAAGGAAAATCAAATTCAAATAAAAGATCGAAATGAATTTTTTCAAAAAGAACTTCAGTATAGCAATCATTCCTTTGCTGGTAATGGCCTGGGGAATTTTTCTGTATTCGTTTTTCGATCCGTTTTATTCCAAATCGGTTGATCCTGAATTTCCATATCTGTTAAACGGATTGAATTGCGCTCTTCTCAAATTCAACTACATCGGGCACATCGACCATCCGGGAACACCATTTCAGGTTTTCATTGGACTGGTGATACGCATTACCCACTTTCTTTCAGGAAAAGGAGACATCGCGCAGGATGTTTTTGCCCGACCGGAACATTATTTGAATACCATTTCAAATTCCATGCTTCTGATAGAATCATTACTGATTCTTGCTGTTGGATTCATCGGGATAAAACGTAAAATTCCTGTATGGCAAATTGTCATTTTACAGGCAACCTGCTTTTTTAGCAGCGATCTGGTATGGTTTTTTACCCGTGTTAATCCCGATCGCTTTTTTATGACTTCGGGATTGATCTTTACTTTAATATACCTGAAACACGGATATGAAAACCGTTTGTCGTGGAAATTCGCGCTGTGGAGTGGGGTAGTGATGGGTTTGGGAATGGCCACCAAAATCAACTTTCTTCCTGTGCTTATCCTTCCGTTGCTGTTGATCGACGGGTACAAAAACAGATTGATTTACATCGGATCTGGGATCGTTTCCTTCTTTATTTTCATAGCGCCCATCATTGATAAGTTTGGAGCCTTCCGCAGTTTTGTTGAAGGTATTTTCAAGCACGACGGACTTTATGGTGGAGGCGAGGCCAACATCCTGAACTACCAAAAAATGATGGAAAGTGCGACCGAAATTTTCAGGTTAAATCCGGGACTTTATTTGCTTATTGCAACTTTAGTTGTGTTGCTCTTCATTGCAATACGAAAAAGAAAAGAAGGAACGAGAGAGTATATATTTTTGTTTGCCGGTTTTCTGTTCATTATAGCCCTGCAAATGCTCATGGTTTCCAAGCATTTTAAAAACTATTATCTGGCCCCGGTTTTTGTTATATACGGGTTCATTTTTTTCTCCATCTCACTATTTCTTTCAAAAATAATGGTGAAGAAAAGCCGTTTGATTTTAGCCAGTTTTCTGCTGCCGCTGTTTTTTTTACTTTTTACTTTTGTTACAGTTAAAACTGAATATGCCGGTATTTCAAAAATTGTCGAACATCGTAAAAAAATCAACAGTTTTGCTGATGCAGAGATTTCGAAAGACGATTTTTGGTTTGTTCAACCTACCTGGGAAGGTGCCCCGTTTGTTGAAAATGCCCTTATTTACGGGCTAAGTTACTGCGGTCACCGCATCGAATATATGCCACAACTGATGGCGGTAAATCCGAACATTGTAACTTACGAATACAACAACGATGAGGTGAAACTGTGGCGCGGTTCTCCGGTAAAACTTGATAGTGTGGTGGCTACCGGAAAAAATATACACATCTATTCCTCACCGGGACGTCAGGCTTCAATATTGTTACAATTGGTAAACGATGCAGCTGCACGCAACAACATTCAGCTATCGGTCGATACCATTTATTCTGACAGCGAAACGAAGCATGAAATAATCAGGGTGAAAGCCCTGAACTCAAGTTCCGGATGGAAGCCCGGCTATGTCCAGGCAAATGACCGTCAAAGCAAGATCAACGAATTTATTGAGGCTATAAAAAGTTCGCCCGAATGGCTTGATCAGGTAAAAGCAAAGGCAATCCAAAAGAACATTCCGCTCGATTCAATGATACTGCTCGATGCCATTCACATGACAAATGTTACCAAATAGTTTTAGAACTTCAGGGTATTCCAGAATTTCATCCAGCTCATGGGCGAATCCCACCACATTCCGGAATTGTAGCGGAACCCAAACTGGATATTATAGAGGATAAATACAATGATTACCGCAGTCAATGAGATTTTCAGCGGTTTCGGCATTTCTTTGATTTTGCTGATTGCCAATGCCAACGAGGCGGCCAGAAATGGAAGAAAGTCAATCATAGCTCTTTGTCCGACAGCAGCACCAAAAGTTGGAAACCACCAACTGGCGTTGATATAAACACTAAAAAACAAAATCAGCAAAACAGCCAGACTGTTCATTTGCTTTTTCCACAACTGAATAAATAAACCGGCCAAAGCGAACAGCACAATGGGCGTGTAAGTCAGCCAGCCATTGTATTTTCCGAACAATACCACCCCGAATTTAGGTGAGTTCCAATTCGGAAAACCCTGACTTTGGTACGAGTAAAATATGAATTTCCCGGTAACGTGATGCCAGTATATCATTTGTGGCAAAAAGACGATCACCCCGATTGCAAACAAGATAATAATTGCCCGGTAATTTTTTATCCAGAAAGAAGTTCGCACCTTCAGAGTGGCGAAATTGCTTACCCCATAAAGCAAAATATATAAGCCTGAAATAATATTGGTTGGCCTTATCAAAACGGCCAATGCAAAAGGAACTCCCAGCAGTAAAAGGTTTTTTAATGAGTTATCTTTTGAATACTGATTGCAGTAATAAAGGTAAATGGCAATCATTGAAAAAGAATAAACATGCGCCATGCCTGCCCCAAGCAAAACAGAATAGAAGAAGATGTTGGTTGCCAGGAAAAACAAGGAGGTGGTTATCAGACTGACTTTGTGGTTGTAGAATTCGCGCAGGAATTTGTAAATGAATACCATTCCGACATAGGCATAAAAAATTCCGGCAATCTGTATCGATCCATAATAAATTGAGGTATGACCATCAGTTGGCAAACTTAAAAATATGCTGATGAAATGAGCAGCCAGGAAAAATGGCGAACACAGAATTGCCACTCCACTGGTGAACCCGCTCACTGTCAGGCCTTCGCCATACGGGAAAGCCCAGGGCAAACGGTTAAATGCTTCCCAATCTTTGATGAAAAAATGAACCAGGTACTGGTAATAACCTTCCATATCGGAGCCCATAATGATTTTATCGATCGGCACATCGTGGAAAACCAGGCGGTAAATGTAATTGATAACCAGACCGGCCAAAAGGAACAACCAGCCGTATTTGACCAATTTGCTGACGTTTATTATTTTGCCCATAAATTGTATTTCAGAATGACATAAAAGGCCCTGAGACCATCTTTCCAGTTGATTTTTTTTCCTTCGGCGTACGTTCTTCCGTAATACGAAACGCCCACTTCGTAAATCCTTATATTCGGAATTTTGGCAATCTTTGAAGTCACTTCTGGTTCAAATCCAAAACGATTTTCCTTCAGTTTGAGCGACTTTATGTATTCGGTACGAAACAATTTATAGCAGGTCTCCATGTCGGTCAGGTTCAGGTTTGTGAACATGTTGGAGAAAAAAGTCAGCATTTTATTGCCGATGGAATGCCAGAA
>CAMDGL010000189.1 GCA_945897845.1 Chitinophaga pinensis
GTCAGAAGCTGGAAGCGTTTGCTGGATACCGGTTGCAGTATTTACCTGTCAGGACATGGCGCACCAATAACCCAACAATTGTTGGGACGGCAATATTTAAAATATTCACGGAAATTTGGGGTAAACTGATCTTTGATTTCAAAGAATTAATCAGTTCCGGATATCTTGCTTTTTTGGTGAATTTTTCGAATATCTGTATTCATTGTTGAAAAAATACCGAAAATGCTTGTAAATGGCGGCAAACCGTCCTCAAAACAGGTTCTTTTTATTCTGAATCTGTCTTTTAATAAGTATTTAATCTTTCCTATTTAAACTGAATAAGTTATTTTTACCGCCATTATTAATCAAGAATTATTATTTATGAGTTTCCATAATAACCCGCACACTTTTCATATCCCTGTTATGGGCCTGGGATATTCCATTGATTCACCGATTAAAGTAGCTCATTATGGCATTTCCTCCGTTATTTCGCTGGTCGATGACATTTCGATGGAAAAAATGAGGGAATTTTACTGCAAAAAATTCAATCTTCCATTTCAATCCATTACACCTAAAACTGAAGATCATCGCGCAAAGCGAATTACAGCTTATCTGAACACCGTTCAGGAGATCGTTGTAAAGAAGTTTGAAGATCTGAAAAATTCTGTTTCGCATACCGAAGAAGAATTGGACAAATACATCAAAATGTTGCCCGATTTTTCTGATCTGAAGCTGAAATTCAATCAGATGGTCAATACTGGTCAAATGAAGCAAAAACTTTCGGATTGGCTGAGCGAAAACCTGGTTGCCGGTGAGATTGATGTAAATATCATGTCGAAACTAGACCGCGACGCATATGCCGGTGAAGAGAAATTACCGTCCATTTTCAGTGATGCCCAATCGGCACTTCGTGGATTTGCCCTCAGCGATTTAAGTTCTTCGCTGGTGCTTTCTGCCGGAATGAATCCTCGCCTTTACAGCTATCTGGAAGAATTCGAAGATTTTTATCCGAATGCTGACATGGAACTGAAGAAAAAGGTGATTTTGAAGGTTAGTGATTACCGTTCAGCCATCATTCAGGGACGTTTTTTGGCAAAAAAAGGGATTTGGGTATCTGAATACCGTGTTGAATCGGGATTAAACTGTGGTGGACATGCTTTTGCAACCGACGGTTTTTTATTGGGGCCGGTTCTGGAAGAGTTCAGGAACAGTAAGGAACAATTAATTGAAGCCGTTCATGATATATATGTTAAGGCACTTGCCGAAAAAGGGAAACCTGTTCCGGAGAAACCTTTACTGGTAAAGGTTACCGCACAGGGCGGAGTTGGTTCAAATACCGAACATCAGTTTTTGCTCGAATATTACAATTTGGATTCGATAGGGTGGGGAACGCCGTTTTTACTGGTTCCTGAAGCCACTTCAGTTGATGAAGCAACGCTGGAAGTGCTGTGCAAAGCCAAAGAGGAAGATTTATACATGAGTGAAGTTTCACCATTGGGCGTTATTTTTAACAATGTACGCGGCAATGGCATGGACCTGAAAAAGGAAGCACAAAACAAAGCAGGTAAATATGGTTTTCCATGTACTAAAAAATACCTTGCGCTGAATCCTGTTCCAGAAAAACAAAGTATCTGTACTGCTTCAATTGAATATCAACGCGAAAAAATTCAGGAACTTAAAGATCAAAACCTGAATGAGATGGAATTTGAAAAACAGCTCGGCAAAATAACTGATAAAGCTTGTTTGTGTAACGGACTTACTGCTTCAACCCTGATGGTGAACGATTTGGATACAAAAATTGAAGGCACTGCCGTTAGTATTTGCCCGGGACCCAACCTGGCCTATTTTTCAAGCCTGTATTCGCTGAAAAGAATGGTCGATCATATTTACGGACGAACCAATGTGATGGAGCGCACCGACCGGCCAAATCTATTCGTGAAAGAAATAAAAATGTACGTTGACTATCTGGGCAGCAAGATCGAGGATACTGTGAAACCGGTATCTGACAAGCAAAGGAAATACTTTGTAACGTTTTATGACAATATGGAAAAGGGTGTTGAATATTACAAGGAACTTTTCCAGAAATATAAAACACAATTGGATGATTCGACTTCGAAAAATAATTTGATGCAGGATCTTGAAAATATGAAGGTGGAACTTTTAAAACTGAAAGCTAAAATCGCATAGAAGCCAACTTTTGGAACATATAAATCAAAAAAAACAGTCAATTCCTTTTTGAAAGAATTGACTGTTTTTTTTGTGCGCGTTTTTAGTATGCTACTACGTATGTTTAAAGAACTTGTTGTAAACCTGCATGTTACGATCCAAATGAGCCTGCATTTTGTCGTAAGCACGTTCGGCATCTTTTTCACGGATGGCATTCACGATTTCCTTGTGGTAACCAAGTGTGATCTCTTTTTCACCTTCGATGTTGGCATAAATAAAGTTTCGCATCCGGGGAAGAAGACTGTGAACTGGCTCCATGGTAACAATCACAAATGGATTTTCGGTTGCCCTGGCAACTGCCAGATGGAAACGGTTATCGATATCTGATTCGAGCTGCGTATTGTCCGGATTGCATTTGGCAAATTCAATCAGATTGGTCTCCATGATTTTCAGATCTTCATCGGTCCGGTTCAGAGCAGCCATTTTTGCAATTTCAGGTTCAAAAGCCAACCGAAGTTCAATGATCTGGCTGATAAGGTTTTCGTCAAACTTCAAGTCGTAATACAAGTTGAGCGAACTGATGGCATCTTTCATGTCAATTTTGGTGACGACCATCCCGCTTCCTTTTTTGATTTCGATCAGGCCACGGGCACTCAGTCTTCGCAGCGCTTCGCGGAGTGCAGTACGGCTCACTGCAAACATCTCGCACAACTCTCTTTCTGAAGGGAGTTTAGCTCCGATAGGCAGCTTCTTTTCACGGATTGCGCGCTCGATGTTCCGCTCAATTTTCTGACTCAAAGTTTGTGTTGTACCTATTTTCTGAAAAATATCTTCCATCGCTTCCATGATTAATCAGGTTTAATATCAGCTTGTTCACACAAAGAAACTGATTTTTTGCAATTTGTATGCTATCATACAGAAAAACCTTTTCCAAAGCCGTGCAGCGTTGAAAAAGGTTTTTTCAATCGGGTGCCGCGATTTGACGATTCGCACACAAGACAGGACATGTCCTGTCTCTACAATGGCCTTGTCACTTCCACCGCTTTTCCTTCATAAGAAATTGTGGCATCAGCTTTTTTGCTCAAATCAAAAGCAACAGGTTTTTGTTTTCCAACCCAAACAATGTTGAACGTCCGTGTTTTCAGCATTCCCTCGAAAGATCCGCTTGCATCGCCGATGGTCAGTTTTCCGGATTCTTCATTGTATTTAAACTGAATGGTGCTGAAGTTTCCTTTTTCATAGTTGTAGTTGACACCTTCGTCTTCATACAATTTGAATTCAGCATCTTTTCCGGTGTAAACATACAATGTAATCGCATCAGCCTGCTTTTCGCCGGTGTATTGAATTTCAGGACCAAACGGTACAATTGAACCTTCTTTTACAAACAAAGGCATCCGCTCGTAAGGTGCGTCAACATTGATTTTTTGTCCGCCATCGGTGTATTTTCCTGAATATAAATCATACCAGCCATTGGCCGAAGGGAAGTAAACTTCGCGGGTTGTAGCCTTGTATTTGTAAACCGGGGCAACCATCAGCGAAGGTCCAAACATATACTGGTCGCCAATATTGTTCACCTCAGCATCGCCATTGAAATCCATTATCAGCGCGCGCATAATGGTATAATCTTCGAAATGTGTTTTTCCGGCCAGTGAATAAATATATGGCATCAGGCGGTACCGCAATTTGTTTGAGTAAACCATGCTTTTATAGGCAGGATGATTTTCAGGAGCAATGTTGTAAACTTCGCGATACGGGAACTGCCCATGGCTGCGGAAAAGCGGACAAAAAGCGCCAAACTGGTACCAGCGGGCATTCAATTCGCGCCATTCGTTCAAATCTTCAGAGCCTTCTTTGGCGCGTACATATCGGTTTTCAACACAAAATCCACCGATATCCATTGTCCAGTATGGGATTCCGGAAATGGCAAAGTTCAATCCTGCCGAAATTTGTGCTTTCATATCTTCCCAACGTGTACCGATGTCGCCACTCCAGGTTGCGGTTGAATAACGCTGCAACCCGGCAAATCCTGAACGTGTCAGAAGGAAAACCCGTTTATTGGGATCTTCGCCACGCTGACCGTTGTAAATCGCTTCGGCGTTCATCAGCGCATACGCATTAAAGTACTTCGCTGATGGCCCGAGGGCAGTTGGAGTCATCAGTTCCTTGCGGTATTCGATGCTGGCATTCGAGAGAATATCCGGTTCCGATGCATCCATCCACCAGGCATCAAATCCTTTGGTATAAAGGTGTTCCTTCATTTGGTTCCAAAACAATTTGCGTGCATCCGGATTGTAGGCATCGTAGAACGAACCGATGTAACCTTTTCCAATCCAGTCGCGCACGCTGTCTTTTGTAGCACGTTGGTACATCCAGCCTTTGCTGTCGAATTCCTTGTAATGATCGGTGGTATGGTAAAATTTTGGCCATACTGAAATCATGATTTTAGCATTCAGCTCGTGCACTTTGTCCACCATTCCGGCAGGATCGGCAAAGAATTCAGGATTGAATTCGTGCGAACCCCATGATTCGGTGGGCCAGTAACTCCAGTCGAGCACAATGTTATCGAGCGGAATCTGGCGTTTGCGGTATTCTTTCAAAACACCGATCAGCTCGTCAGCCGATTTGTAACGTTCGCGGCTCTGCCAGTAACCCATCGCCCATTTAGGCATGATCTGCGCTTTGCCAGTAACAGTGCGGTAACCACTGATTACTTCATCAATATTGTTTCCACGGATAAAATAATAATCGATCTGATCGCCCATTTCAGATGACAGCGACAAGGCATTCTGATCAGCTTTGCTTCGCGGACTCAAGGCTTTGAGTCCAATGTAGGAAGTTCCGCCATCAGGTTTCCATTCCAGACGAATAGAGTACTTTTTGCCTTGTTCGAGTTCTTTGCTGAATTTGTAGGTATTTGGGTTCCATGCAGTGCGCCAGCGTTCGGCTACCACCAATTCTTCGTCGATGTAAACTTTGGTATATCCGGCGTAATATAGTTTGAAATGAAATTCACCCGATTCTTTGGGTTCGATCTGACCTTTCCAAACAATGGTCGAATTGTTGAACTGAAATCCTTCGGGAAACTTTTTAATTGTTGTCAGGTTTTCGTAATCAATTGCCGATTCGTTGCGGTTTACAAAAACATTGTTTGTGTCGGAATTGGTATAGTAAAGAGCTGATAATCCGCCTTCTTCACCTTTTTCATTGAAAAGTTTAAACTGATTCATTTCGGCATAATCGCGCGGATCGCCAAATTTGGTGACTGAATAATTGTCCCATAGAATGCCATAGTTTTTATTCGACACTACGAACGGAACTGCCACTTTGGTATTGTATTGATATAGACTTTCGTTGAGCCCTTTGTAATTGAACTCATCCGACTGGTGTTGTCCCAGCCCGTAAAATGCTTCATTGTTGGGCGATTCAAATACCTGTGAAAAGGAATAACCAGTTGTATTTTCAACAGTTACAGGAGCAAACGATTTACCTTCTTTAGCTCTTTCCTGAAGGATCTTCCGGTTGTTTTCGTCATAAAAAACCACTGCTCCGGTTGCTATAGAAACTTTGGCTTTTACTTTTGCGGTTGAAAGAATCACGCTATCGTTTTGTTCAACGACTTCGAAACTCACAGGTTGAGCAGCATTTTCAACTACGCAAAGGCTTTTAGTTTCTGTAATCAAATCGGTAGGAGAGGCCACTACCCTTATAATCTGGTCGTTAATTACTTGAAGACTGATGGTTCGAGCCCCGTTTTCGATTTTTGATTTTGGATGAATAAGCACTCCGTCGGAAGTCTTTTCCCAGACTTTTTGCGTACAGGCTGCCAGAAACATTACTGCGGCCGATAAAAACAGAATTTTTTTCATGGTATTTGGTTTAAAATGATTTGACGATTGAATGTCAGACGATTGAAATTTATTTTTTCTTTATTGTAAAAACGACAATTTGAAACAAAAATAGGATTTTTATAGATCAAAACCCTAATCTGATGTCGTAAATTGAAGTAAAATACGCGTATCAGGCATCACTGGATGAAAGTCATCGGATCAAGTCGTTAACTAAATCATTTCTGTATTGAACTTTTAAAATCTCCAAAAAATACTGATCCGATGACGGTGAAATCAATATTATACAATTACCCATCAACAATGCTTAATTCATCAACCTTCATCGGATCAGGCAGCCTCGGGTGACAGTCATCGGATCAAGTCGTTAACTAAATCATTTCTGTATTGAACTTTTAAAATCTCCAAAAAATCCTGATCCGATGACGGAAATAATAATAACCCTGATCCGATGAATGGACATTCAATATTTATGCAGTTGAATAGCTTTAATACTTTTATGAATAACCTTCATCGGATCAGGCAACATCGGGCAAAGGTCGTCGGATCAGTTCGCAGTGAATAATTGTTATTCAAATAATCCTATCCCTCTTGCAAGTTCTTTATTTACAAGTTTCCCATTTCTACCACAAAAATAGTCTCGATAGGATGAGAACTCCCAATCTTCCGGACTTTTTACCAAACGATCATTTACCGGATTCAAGTGGATATAGTTAAAGCAGACATTGGGATACTCTTTCTCTGGCATCGAAATATTGCCAATGGTTCCAAATTGGCTCTGAAAATAGGAAGGTGCAAATTGAGGTTCTGTCAGGCAAATGGCCTTGGTATGTTGCTGAAATAGTGAGCCATGTCTTTTGTATTTGAGATTTATTGTTCGGGTATATGATCTCAACATAATTGCAACAGAATCATTCAATGTACGATATTTAAAGTTTTGATTAAGCGGTAAAACTTCCTTTGAAGGATCATTTAATGTTTGAATCGTATAATTATTGACATCAATCATTAAATGAAAGTGGGTTGGCATAAGGCACCATGCAAGAATTTGCGCATGGGGTTTGATAAATTCATTGATCTTGGCTAGAAAAAAGAGGTATTTATCCCTGTTTGGGAAGATGATCTGTGAATTATTGCTGCGATTGAAAACATGATAAATATGTCCGTTGGTAAAGTCCATTTTTTTTTTGCAATTAAGTTAACCCTTTTTTATCAAAGGCTAACCTAATCTGATGAGTGAAAATTCAATATTATACAATTCCACTGCAAAAATGCTTATTTCATCAACCTTCATCGGATCAGGCAGCCTCGGGTGACAGTCATCGGATCAAATATTTATTCATTTCTGAACCGAACTTATAAACTCTTTATCAGAAACTTGATCCGATGACGGAAATTCATTAAAGAATTCGAGATCACATAAACCCTGATCCGATGAATGTAAAATCAATATTTATGCAGTTGAATAGCTTTAATAATTTTATGAATATCCTTCATCGGATCAGGCAGGCAGCACAAATGAATTTGCTTACATTTAGGCAGACAAACTCTAAAACCATGTGTTTTTTATCTTTCAAGAAAAAAAATTAACATCTTTAAACTCTAAATTTACTTTTTTACTCAAAACACCTGTAATCATGGCTGAAAATCAAGACAAAATCAAACAGCTGCTAGAACAACTGGATTCTGTTTTTCAACGTCAGGAATTATTTTCAGAAGAAATTGCT
>CAMDGL010000190.1 GCA_945897845.1 Chitinophaga pinensis
ATGTCCTCCGCGACCGCCATCGCCTCCGTCAGGACCGCCCTTGGGTTCTGACTTTTCTCTTCTAAGATGCGTTGATCCGGGACCGCCATTCCCTGATTTGCAAAATATTTTAACGTAATCTACAAAATTTGTATCTGCCATAAAAAAAATTCAAAATTCCATGTTCAAAATTCCAGGTTTAAGTCATTGATTGTCATTAATAGAAAAAAAACGCCAACAGATAACTATCTAATGACGCGAATCAAATGACTGCTACATCTGATCACTGACCATTTTACCGGGGGCGCAATATGCAAAAAAAAAGACGAATGGCCAACAAACCAATCGTCTTTATGTCTTTATTATCAGAAACTTAAAGTGAACTGACAGTATCAATCAACCGATGAGCAATATCTTCGACCGAACCCATGCCGTCAATTTTAAAATATTTGTTTTGATCGGAATAGTAATCTCTTAGCGGATCTGTTTTTTCATTATATACTTTAATTCTGTTTTCAATTATCGAGACATCCTGATCATCAGTACGTCCGGAAGTTTTTCCACGACTAATTATCCGATTAACCAATTCTTGTCTTGGTACACAAAGGCAAAGCATGCCCGAAATTGAAGTACCCATTTCTTCTAAAAGGCCATCAAGCGCAGTGGCCTGTTCTACTGTACGTGGAAAACCATCAAAAATAAATCCGCCGGCATCTTTGTTTTCCTGAAGTTTTGATTTGATCATACTAATTACAATCGAATCTGATGCAAGAAAACCTTTGTCCATTAATCTTTTGGCTGCAATTCCCATTTCAGTTTTAGCAGCAATTTCTGTGCGCAACAAATCACCGGTCGAAAGGTGAATCAGTTTGAATTTTTCAATAAGGAAATCGGCTTGGGTGCCTTTTCCGGCGCCAGGTGCGCCAAAAAGTACAAGATTTAACATCTTCTGGGTCAATTGGGTTACTTTTCGGTTACTTTATAAATATCAATCAAATTACGTCCTCTGCCATTGTAATCAAGTCCATAGCCAACTATAAAGTCATTTGGGATTTCAATTCCGATATAGTCCAATGGTACTTTTACCTTTAGTGAATCAGGTTTTAATAACAGTGTTGCAATTTTAATTTCCAGTGGGTTTTTGCTTTTGATTTGCTCGATGGTTTTTTCAATTGTAATTCCGGAATCAACAATATCTTCAAGCACGACAACAGTCCTGCCAGTCAGATCCTCGTTCAGTCCGATCAGTTCTGTTACTTTTCCGGTAGTGCTGGTTCCTGCATAAGATGCCAGTTTAATGAACGAAATTTCAGCATCGAGCAATGAAATGCGTTTGAATATTTCAGCTGCGAACATGAAAGAACCGTTCAGGATACAAATGAACAGCGGATTTTTATCTTTAAAATCCTGGTTCATCTTCTCTGCCATTTCTTCAACAATCGACCTGATTTTTTCGTAAGGAATAAACAGTTCGAACTCCTTATCAAGAATAGTTACATTTCTCATCGTTCTTCAAAATTGGGAAATTGTTCTGGAATCTAAATCTTCTGTTTTTTTGGCTTATTTTTGCCTTGAAAATAAAGCGACAAAGTAACAAAACTAATTTCTATTGAAAAAATTAAATTCTGAAAAGATGGAACCAAGAGTTAGCATTATCATGGGAAGCACCTCCGATTTGGGCGTAATGGAAGCTGCCGCAAAAGTGTTGGATGAATTTGAAATACCCTTTGAAATCAATGCGTTATCAGCACACCGGACGCCGGAAGCAGTTGAGATATTTGCCAAAGAAGCAAAAGCTCGTGGCATTGAAGTGATTATCGCAGCTGCCGGAATGGCTGCCCATTTGCCGGGTGTAATTGCAGCCATGACCACCTTGCCGGTTATCGGAGTTCCGATCAATGCCTCGTTAAACGGATTGGATTCGTTGCTCGCAATTGTTCAGATGCCTCCGGGAATTCCAGTCGCAACCGTGGCCGTTAACGGCGCTCAAAATGCCGGTATTCTGGCGGTTCAAATGATGGCAATTGGCGATCAGCAACTTGCAGTCAAGCTAATAGCGTTCAAGGAAAACCTGAAAGTAAAAATTGAAAAGGCCAATAAAGACCTTTCTGAAATTAAATTTAAGTTTAAGACAAATTAGATTTAACTTATTAACAAAATAGTTGTAACTTGGTTGCAAAGTCATGGTTCCTGAAATTTAATCAGGAACCTTTTTTTGCATCCATGTTATGAAATTGTTAATAGCTTTTTCAATATATGTTATCCTCCAACTAACTGCACCGACTTCGAAGGCTCAGGATGTATTTCTGCCGGGATCGCGCTCGCAGGCTTTGGCTGGTGCATCAGCCTGTCTGGCCGATGGCTGGTCGGTTTTTGGCAACCAGGCCGGGCTTGCTCAAATCGACCGACTGACATTCGGAGGCACTTTTCAAAACAGATTTCTGGTTAAAGAACTATCTGCCAGTTCCGGCCTTTTTATACTGCCCATACAATCTTCGGTATTTGCATTCTCGGTTTACCAGTTCGGAAAAAACACTTTCAGACAAGAAAAATTCGGAATCACCTTTGCCCGAAGTCTAAATCCACGGCTCCATTTTGGACTTCAGTTCAACTATTATCGATTTTTCATGGCCGAAGACAACCGGTCAATTGGCTCATACGGAGTGGAACTGGGATTTCAATATCAACTTACTGATCAGCTTTTATTGGGAATTCACTCGTTGAACCCATATAAAACAAGTATAAAAACATTTTCAGGAGGATACTCCTACCCTTCCCGGTTCAATATTGGCGCTCATTATCAGCTTTCGGAGTCTTTCGGGATTATTACTGAAGTTGAAAAAGATTCACAGTATCCATTGAATTTCAAAACCGGACTGGAATTTGACATACTGAATAAGCTTTATATCCGAACCGGCATTTCAGGAAAGCCTTACCAATTGGCTGTCGGAATGGGTTTCGTGGTGAAAAAGCTAAAACTTGATTTGGCTGTGGCCTACAATCAGTACCTCGGCAACTCCCCTTCTGTTTCATTTCAATACCAATTTTGATGATAAAAACTATTGGTCAGATTTTATTGATACTTTTTGTTGTTTCTGCACGGGCGCAGAATCCTTTGGTACAGCAAACACTTGAAGATTTGATGGAATCGCTGGGTACGGAACCGGATGAAAATACGGATTTTCAGGAAATAATGGACGACCTGGCCTACTTCGGTCAACATCCTTTGCCGGTAAATTCGGCCACAAAAGAAGACTTGCAACGCTTACATTTTTTATCCGACATTCAGATTGATGAGTTAATTGAGTTCAGGATAAAAACGGGGCAAATTTTCAGTTTGTATGAGATGGCGGCCATCAAAGGTTTTTATCCTGAATTATTAAGCAAATTGGAACCTTTTATCAGCTTTGAAAATTCAGGGGACAAACATAAAAGCAGGAAATCGGACAATGATGTGTTTGTGCGATCTACAAGGGCTTTTTCAGATGCTGAAGGCGGAGTTAAAAATCCAAATTACGTGGGAGCGATGGAACGGTATTATTTACGACTTAAACACACCTCATCCGATCTTGAATATGGTTTTGTTGCTGAAAAGGATCCGGGTGAAACTTTTTTTGCGGGATCGAATAAATACGGATTTGATTACACAGGAGCGTATGGTAATTTCAAGGTTGGATCGACCGGACAACGAGTATTCGTGGGAGATTACCATGTCAAATTTGGACAGGGATTGGTTGCCTGGCATGGTTTTTCGATGGGGAAATCGTCGGAAACTACCCAAACATTCCGATCAGGGCAAGGAATCCGGTCAAGTTCTTCAACCGATGAAAATCAATTTTTCCGGGGAATTGCCAGCCAGATGAAGTTCGGACAGTTTAGTTTCATGCCATTTGTTTCATTCAGATCGTTGGACGCAAATGTGGATACAGTTGAAGGGAACCCCTTTTTCGGCGCATTTCAAACCAGTGGTTATCACCGTACAAAATCGGAAATTTTAGGAAAAGATGCACTTAACCAAATGGTTGGCGGTGGTTATGCAAGTTTTTCTTATCAACGCTGGTCGATTGGCGCCACTGCCATTTTTACCAGTTTTAATGCTGAAATGAACCGAAGTGACGAACCTGAAAATCAATTTTTATGGGAAGGAAAAGAAAACTTTGTTGCAGGTATCGACTGGAAAGGATCGGTTCGAAATGTTTTTATTTTTGGTGAAGCAGCTTTTAGTGCAAACAAAGGGAAAGCCCTGTTGACCGGAATAATGCTAAAACCGGCATCGAACGCGGAGTTCACAGCTGTTTACCGAAATATCAACAAAACTTATTTCAGTTTTTTTTCAAATTCATTCACAGAATCTTCCCGAACAAACGACGAACATGCACTCTATTTCGGATTTAAATTCTTTCCTGCTCCCAAATGGACAATTCGCACTTATGCAGATTTTTTCGAATACCGCTGGATCAAATATACCACAGCCGCTCCGGCAAAAGGAACGGAATTGTTTGCTCAGATTTCGTATGCACCTTCCAGAAAAACTGATATTTATTTGCGTTTCTTTCAGGAAGACAAAGAACAGAAAGTTACTGCCGGAAATTTGAGATACAATCAAGCTCAGCGAATTAACCGGTTACGGTTGAATTATACACACGATATAAATGAAAATTTCAGCATAAAAAACAGGATAGAAATGTCCTTCCATTCAAAACTGGAAAATGAAAAGGGATATCTGATTTATCAGGATTTAATTTTTAAACCGGCCGGCAAGCGGTTTGCGGTGAACGGACGGTTGGCCTATTTCTCAACCGATGGATACAATTCGAGACTTTACGCCTATGAAAACGATTTGCTGTATTCGTTTTCGATCCCTGCCCTTTATGGTAAAGGAATTCGTACCTATTTGAATTTCAGGCATACATTTAATGATAAGTTGACATTCTGGCTCAAGTTTGCCGCCACGCGCAGGTTTTCTCAAACCGGAACTGAAGAACCTGGTGATTTGGCAATGAAATCCGAATTAAAAATTCAACTCAGGTACCAATTCTGAATGACATAATATTGCAAAGTTGAGGGAATCAACTTGTTAGACAAAAGCAAAAAAATCAAAATATTGAGTTTTAGTAACTCATGTTCATTCTCAATTACTATATTTGCGCTTCAAAAAAAACTGTGCATGATTCCAAAAATTAACTTCGATGACATACGCCCTTTCAACGATTCTGAGGCCGACAAATATATTCAACTGCTTCTTAAAGAACCTCGTTTTCAGCATATTTTAGAGTTTATTTTCAAGGAAAAAGAGAAAATTGAGCAAGCTCAATTTGCGCTTTCGCATATCCATACCATAAAAGACCTTCAACATAAATTTGTTTATCAGTTGGTTAATGAGCTAATCCTGAAACGTTCGACTGACGGAGTGACCTCGAGCGGTCTGGAAAATCTGGATAAAAGCAAAAGTTATCTGTTCATTTCAAACCATCGGGACATCATTCTCGATTCGGCAATCCTTAATTACCTGATTGTACTTGAAGGTATGAATACAACTGAAATTGCCATCGGAAATAATTTACTGATTGAGAATTGGATTGAATATGCGGTAAAACTTAACCGCGCATTTGTTGTCCGCCGCAATCTTCCGGCCCGTGAAATGCTGATGGCTTCAAAAAAACTTTCGGAATACATCAGGAGAAATATTACCGCAAAAAACAGTTCTGTTTGGATTGCCCAAAGAGAAGGAAGGACCAAAGACGGATACGATAAAACTCAAATTGCATTACTTAAGATGCTAAATTTTAGCAATATAAATGAGTTCAGCGAAGGATTTAAGGAATTGCAGATTGTTCCGATTTCAATTTCCTACGAAATAGAACCTTGTGGAATTTCGAAAGTGGATGAATTATACAAGAAAAATACTGAAGGATTCGAAAAGACTCAGGAGGATGATTTGCGAAGTATGGGTCACGGACTTGTCAATCCAAAAGGTCGGGTTCATTTTGCATTCGGCAAACCTATTACTGATCAGATTGATTTGTTTGCCAGGGAAGGTACAATCGGAGAACAAATCGAAAAACTTGCGGACTACATCGATCAGCAGATTTACTGCAACTTCAAACTTTGGCCAAACAATTACATTGCTGAAGACCTGTTGAATAATTCAAGTAACAATTCGAGCTATTATAATACAGATCAATACAATAAATTTCGTACTTTGCTTGAAGAAGCATTAAATTCAATTACCGGCGATAGAGAAATTATCCGGTCAATGTTCCTTCAAATGTATGTAAACCCGCTGTTAAACCAGCGGAAATCATTGGATGGAGTGAGCAATGGTTGAATTTATTGCCGGAATTATTTGGGACTGGAACGGAACTTTGCTGAACGACATTGATTTATGCGTTCATACAATCAATGACATGCTTCAAAAAAGAAATCTTCAAAAGCTGTCGATTGATGAATACAAAGATGTTTTTTCGTTTCCCGTAAAAGATTATTATCAGAAAATTGGATTCGATTTTAACGCAGAACCTTTCGAAATACCTGCCAGTGAATTCATTGACTCCTACAATAGCAAGGTAGAAAGTTGCAATCTTCACGAAAACTCAATATCAGTACTAAATTATTTTCAATCGGTTGGCATCCGGCAATTCATTCTGTCGGCCATGAAACAAGATGCACTGGATCACTGCCTTGAGCAACAAAATGTCAGTCATTTTTTCGAACATGTTTCGGGTTTGGACAACCATTATGCCGCCTCAAAACTTGAAAACGGGCAACAGTTGATATCCGAATTGAAACTGAATGCCAGTGAATTGATATTGATTGGCGATACGGTTCACGATTTTGAAGTTGCCCGCGAACTCGGTTGCCAATGTGTTCTGGTTGCCAATGGCCATCAGTCAAAACAAATCCTCGAGTCGACGGGAGTTCTTGTGATTGACGAACTCGGACAATTGCTTCACTAAAAAAACTTCAGGATAAAGGTGACAAAAACCGGCACTAGCAAAGTGAGCACAATTCCACTGAAAACCGAAATAATACTCCATTCTTTTCCTGAAAAACGGGTGATTACAGGAAGTGTCGTGTCCATTGAAGTTGCTCCTGCCGAACCAATTCCCGCAAGTTTTCCAAAATATTGAACCAGTAGCGGAGTTGCCAGCAGCGTGAAAACTTCGCGCATTATATTCGATAACAATGCAATAACACCCAATTCCGCGCCACTTATTTCGGTAATTAACAGGCTTGACAAACTGTAATAACCAAACCCGGCGCCAACAGCCAATACTTCTTTAAGTTTCAACTCCGGAAGTAAAAGTGAAATGATGGCAGTTCCGGCCATTGTACCCAAAATCACTCCAAGTGGAACCAAAAAGATTTTGAGTTTCATTTTACGCATTACCAACCACGATTTACGATCAGCCCCAATGCCAATTCCGACCAAAAACATCAGGCCGTAAAGTGCAAACATGCTGAAATCGGTTTTCATCATCATGTCAGGCAATTTTTGGCTGATGCCCAATGCCACGCCAACGGCGAAAAAAGCAAGAATGATCAGGCTATTCTTCATCATCAAGCCCATTATTTTGTTCGGATCTGAAGAAAACTCGCCAGATCAGCCACGACATCAAAACGCTCCCGGAGATCGCACCCAGTGTAATAATCAGCGCCTGAAAACCCAAAGTTCCAATGTTTTGGATGATGGTTTTGTTCAGTCCGACCGAAATGCCCAGTAAAAACAATAAAAG
>CAMDGL010000191.1 GCA_945897845.1 Chitinophaga pinensis
CTGAGTGTGCCGGTCACTTTCCCTTCTTCTATAATCGGGTTACAAATAAAAGTCAGCTCCTGCCCGTCTTTGGTAAGTTCCTGTCCTGTCCGGTTCAGGAATAAGCTTGATTTTGATATTTTATCAATCACCACCGGGCGCGACATCTCCACAACACGGCCAATAATTCCTTCGCCCAATTTGTAGCGGCCACGGGCCTGCTGGGCAGTACTGTAGCCATAAGCAGCTTCAATCATGATACTTTCCGACTCGCGGTTGAAAATGGTCAGGAAACTTCTTTCAGCATTTAAATACCTGACCAACATCTCAAGTATGGCCGATAAATCATTCTTTAGCTCTTTACTTTGTATCAATCTTTGACTGATATCAAACAGCAGCACGAGCTCCTTGAGCCCGTAACATTCATTGCCTGCCTTCTTGCACCTGAACTCCATAGAATATACCTTTATGACAATGAATAATTATTTATTCAAACTATTTGTACAAATATCTAGCATATTAATTTCCTTTTAGTCTATTTACTTGATATTTTCTGTCGTTTTAACGAATAATTAACAGCCTTCAGTTTCCTGATTCATTGTTAAAGAATCATAACAACGATTACTAAATGATTAAAAATTTAATTTTGCAGTACATTTGCAGCAGTTAAAATTTCAAACTTTGAAAGCAATAAAAAACATACTCCTTTCATTAACGCTAACTATTCTTACCATAAATCTTCAGGCAAAAGCGCCGGTTTTCCCGATTGGTCAGCCTGATAATAAGCCAAACCGAATTATCAGAACCTGCTGTTCGTTTGGAACTGAAATGCAGCTTATGGCTATTCCGGGCTTTAAACTGACGGAAACTACCAGCATTGAAAAAATCGGGCCCCATCATTATCTGGGAAATGAAAGCGAAGGAAACGGGATCATTTATTCGCGACGCGGAGGTTTTATCGACATGGGCCATTTACGCGATCAGGCCGACTGGACTGCTTATCTTTATACCCAACTCCTCGAAAATAAATCGTCAGGAACATTATCAATGGTTTTGGGACGTGAAGGGGGCGAAAAAAATCTGAATGTCAGCATTCCTTCCAGCATGACCGATAATGACCTTATTAACCTTGCCGGAAAAATTGCATACGATTTATCGGTTTGGCACGAAATTGCCACCTGGTTCGGCGCTTCAACCATTCCATTTGTTCCTGAACGCTATTCAAGTTTCTCGGTTGAAGATGCATATTCCAATTTATTGGGAGTCAACATCGGAATTCAGGCTTTACAGAGTGAATTGCCTTATGAAAAAGCAGTCACGCTGATCATTGCTGAAACACTAAAAAGTCTTGATGCTGTATCGAACGAAGCCGAAACTTTTCTGGCAATGGAAGATGTAAGAGACATCTGGTGGACGCGCGAAAAGAAATTGCCGAGTAGCCGGGTATTGTTACAGCGCCAACTTCATGTGTACGATTGTTTGCAACCTTGGCTGGTACCTGGTTGGATCAGTACAAACCAGCAACAGTCGGAATTAAACCTGCCGCAATATACTTCCGACGGCCAGGCGCTCAATAAGTTTTATGAACTTGAATTCAAACTGAACCATAAATTTCCTTTCCGCAAAATGTTTCCTGAACGCAAAGACAGAAATATTACACAAAACGATTTCAATCGGCTGCTGGCGCAAGTTGCAGTGGAACTAACAAAAAAAGACAGCCTCTACCGTTAGTATTAATCTTCTTCCATCCAGGATTTTCCCGGATCCAACTTTTTGTTTCTCTGAATCCGTGCCTGAAGTTCGAAGGTCCGGATACGGTCTTTATACAAATTGTGGGCGTTCAGTTTGGCAATGTCGAGCGAGGTGTCGGTATTATCCTCCCAGCGGCGGCACAAATAAACAGGCTGATAAACACGCCCGATTTTGTACTCTCCTGAAATTGCCAATCCCAAAGCATAATCTTCACCGTAACTCACATTTGGAACCCGGATTTTGCGCAGTACCGGCGTATAGAATGCCCGCGGAGCTCCCAGTCCGTTTATCCTGAGTGCATTGTTCGGTCCATTGTCGTCGGTCCATTCGCGGTGGTCGATAACGCCCGGCGGAATTTCTTCCAGATTAAAATCGGTCATCCGGTAACTGCCAATCACCATCGCACAATTGTCTTCATAAAATTTATCCACGATGGTTTGAAGCGTATTTTCATTCACGTACAAATCATCGCTATCGAGTTGCACTGCAAATTTGCCACATTCAGGATGAAAAATGGCCTCGTTCCAGCAACCGCCAATTCCAAGGTCATTTCGTTCAGGAACAATATGAATGAGTTTTCCCTGCTCCGCGTAGGATTTTAGAATTTCTGAAGTTCCATCGGTCGAATAATTATCGACAACAATAATGTTAAAACGAAAAGTCGCTTTCTGGATAAGCGCCGATACGACTGCATCCCTGATGGTTTTCACCCTGTTTCGTACAGGAATAATTATGGAGGCTTCGGTATTAAAATTTTCAGTGAAATTGGTTTCAGGAAACGGGGCCAAAAGCAACGCGCCGATGTCGCGCAAATGCGTTGTGCAAACCTGCTCCATCTCAAGCTGGCGTTCGCGGGCAGCAGATTTTACGTAATCAAATTGAATTTCTCCTGAAGTTCGGATATCGGTTTCAACTTTTGTAAACAAATATTCAGGAATATGTACGAGTTCACCCATTCGGCTGGCACGCAAACGCAATGCATAACAACCTGCAAATTTCAGCATGTCATAATTCTCGTACCTGAATGCCTTTAAAACTTCGCCCCTGAACAACCGAACCGGCCCAAAGTTAAAATCATCGCGCAAACTGCCGGGCTGATAGTGGATGAGCGGATGTGCGGAAAGTTTGCCGCCTTTTATTTCCATGTAATCAGCATACACCATCGGCGAGTCGGTATATTCGGCCACCTGAACCAGCCTTTCGATGGCCCCCTGCCCAAGTTCAATGTTTGATTCGCCTAGCGAAAGAAGCGCGAAATCAGACTGAACCAGCTTGGCCAGATGCCTGATGGTAGTACATGAACCATACTCTTCGACCTGCACCAACTCACAATTACTTAGTTGAACCGGTATTTTGGAAAGAACAAACACCTTGTTCACCGAATCGGATGCACGAAACTGATCAACCAGTTTTTGACTGGCTTCTTCGTTACTGAAGACAAAAAAACAATCCACTTTTTGATTCATGATCCGGTTTTTAGAGTTTAATCACTTTCACTTTGCTTATTTTGCTTTCGTTGTGAAGTCGGTCGAGAGCTGATATCCGTATTTCGTATTTCCTCCGTAATTTACGGGAATTTGGTTTAAAAACGATGCTTTTATCGCGGGCAATTGTAAAAATGTTTTCAGGATTATTTTCATCGAACTTTTGCCCGGCAGGATTCAGATAAACCATGTAGCTGGCCGGCTTATCCATTTCCATTTCAGCTTTGGCCGGTTTCCATTTGAGTTTGTGTCCTCTTTTCCGAAACCGGAGCGGACTTTCAGGTGCTTTGCTGTCAATCCACGGCATGGTTGGTACCAAAGCAGGGTATTTATACAGTTTTTCCTGAAGTGTATTATCGAAACCAAACAAATCACGTTTAAAATGTTTGCTACTGTAAAAAGCGCTCCCACCCAACTGCGGTATCTGGCGGGTAATCTCAATTTGTTTGACCAACTGGTTCGGATCTGCCCATTCAGGAATGGTGGCATTTGCTTCCAGTTTATAAACTGCATGTCCAATGTACATTCCCCGGTTATAGGCATGATCGGCCCACCATTTGCCAAGTGTTAGAAAATCGACCGATGGATGACCGATCTGCCAGTACAACTGCGGAAGGCAATAATCAATCCAGCCATTTTTTTGCCATTTCAGGATATCCGCATTTAAATGATCGTAATTCGTAGTTCCGGCGGTAGTTTCAGATCCCTCCGGATCGTCGGACTTGTTACGCCAAACTCCAAACGGGCTGATACCAAATTTCACCCAGGGTTTTATTTTTTTTATATTTTCTGAAAGCATTTGTATTGTCAGATCCACATTGTCGCGGCGCCATGCGGCCTTTTGCATCAATAAAAATCCACGGTTGTATTCTGCAAAAGAGTTTTCATCCGGAAAATCTTCTTTAAGTGGATACGGATAAAAGTAATCGTCGAAGTGAATGGCATCCACATCGTAGCGCGCAACAATATCATTTACAACCTGAACAACAAAATCGCGGGTTTGCGGCAGTCCCGGATCAAAATACAGTTTGCCGCCATAATTCACAATCCATTCAGGATGTTTGAAAGCAATGTGGTTCGAAGCCAAAGGTTCGCTGGCATTTTGGGCCACGCGGAAAGGATTCAGCCAGGCATGAAATTCCATGTTCCGGCTGTGACATTCCTCAATCCAGAATTGCAGCGGATCGTACAACGGTTCGGGAGCCTTGCCGGGAGTGCCGGTCAGATAACGCGACCACGGCTCAAGTTCCGACGGATAAAAAGCATCGGAAGCCGGACGGATTTGCATGATGATGGCATTCATCCCGCTTTTTTGATGCATGTTTAATATCTCTACCGCTTCTTTTTTCTGCTGTTCAGTAGAAATTCCGGGTTTCGAAGGCCAGTCGATATTATTGACAGTTGCCACCCAAACAGCACGAAACTCGCGCTTTGGAGCTATTTGAGCATACGAGTCTACACAAACAATAAGAAGAATTGCGATAATTAGCCTGTTCATATAATCAGAATAAAAATTTCACCAAAATACAGGTATCCCAACGAATTTAATGCAAGTAAGTATAAGTTTTTATTAAGGCTCAATTGTTGAAAACATTGCAGAAATAATCCCTCAAAAATTTAATGTTTTTCGGTGAATTGGCATTTGGTTATTACTTATATTTTTTGATATCTTTGCCGCCATCAGTAATCTGAAAGTTCCCATCTGATTTATTTGTAAAAATATAATCCACCTGGCGAACCAAAGTGCCACTGAGATGGTTATTTAAAAAGCTACACAAAGCTGGTTACTTTGGTAGCTCATGGTTTATTAGGTTTAGTTGGTTTAGGTTAGTTTCCCGTCTCAAACGGGTGAAAAGGCTGTCAGAGGACAGCCTTTTCTAATTTAAATATAATCAGCGGTTTCACCTGTTTGAAGTCTATAAAAAGAGCTTTTCAGAATTGGTCTTCACTAAAGTTGAAAGCAAATACATCTAAAAATGGCAATTGAAAAGGGGATATTTCAGCGTACAGAGTTATTGCTGGGCAAAGAGGTAATGGAGAAGATTGCATCGAAAAAGGTGATCATCTTCGGAATTGGCGGAGTTGGAAGCTGGTGCGCCGAAAGCCTTGTACGAAGCGGAATACGACGGCTAACGCTTGTCGATTCGGACCTGATTTCCATTACCAACATTAACCGACAGTTACATGCCACCACACAAACTGTTGGCGAAGTAAAAACCGAAGCGCTGAAAAACCGGTTGCTGGAGATTAATCCTTCAGCCGAAATTCAAACACTTCAGAGAATATACGATCCTGAAACTTCCGATTCGTTCGATCTTGATTCATACGATTTTATAATAGATGCCATCGACAGTTTGAGCAACAAAATCCACTTGATCCGAAAAGCAACCCGTACCAATGCTGTTTTCTTTTCTTCGATGGGCGCTTCGCTGAAACTTGACCCAACCAGGATCCGCGTGGCCGAATTCTGGAAAGTGAAAGGATGTCCGTTTGGGTACATCATACGTAAAAAGATGCGAAAAGGCGATTTGCCGGCAAAAAAATTCATGTGTATTTACAGTGAGGAACTGCTCGAAAACAAAGGAGCTGATACCTCAACTGAAACGAATAAACTGTTGACTATCAAATCGGAGAACGTTGCCGGCGATCCGGAACTGGCCGATCACGATTGGAGCAACCAGAAAGCAGTAATCAACGGAACCGTTGCCCACATTACTGCGATTTACGGATTTACACTGGCAGGATTGGTAATTCAAAGCATCTATAACGAAGGATAGTTTTGTCAGCCTTGAATATTTTTTGCATAACCTTCCTACATATTGATATATTCTTATATTTGCATTTTTAATTGTATTGAGCAATTGCTCTTTTCAGACAAAATAAAAATGCCATGCAAAGGAATCTGCTTCTCGTAATTTCTGTTGTCATTATCACGCTGGTAATGGTAAATATTCTTCACAAAGAAGATCGCTATAACCTAAAAACGGAAGAGTTAAAGCACAAATATGCCCTGAAAGCTGTTCCTTCTGTTAACCACAGCAAACTTCCAGCCTTGCAAAAAGAATTTAAAACGCCTCAGGAGGTAACCGAAGCTTGCCTTTCCTGTCACACCGAAACACACAAAGAGGTGATGGCTTCTTCGCACTGGAATTGGGAACGGGCATCGTACGTTGAAGGACGAGGTATTTCTTCTGCCGGAAAGAAAAACGTGATGAATAATTTTTGTATCGGAACCAATTCCAACCAGCAATCGTGCGCAAAATGTCACATTGGTTATGGCATGTCCAGCAGTCATTTCGATTTTAACAATGCCCGAAATGTCGATTGCATGGTATGCCACGACAACAGCGAAGAGTATCTGAAAGGAGCTTCCATGGCAGGCTATCCCGATCGTACGGTCAACCTTGAAAATGTAGCACAGAGTGTTGGCTCTCCGCGAAAAAGCAATTGTGGATCGTGTCACTCTTTTGGTGGTGGCGGAAATAATGTGAAACATGGAGACCTTGAGGTTGCTTTAAACTCATGCAGCCGTGAAGTAGATGTTCACATGGGAGCCAATGGAATGAATCTGGAGTGCGTTGCCTGCCATACTGCAAAAAATCACAATATCATAGGCAAGTTATATTCAGTTTCTACTGATAATACGAACCGTGCAACCTGCGAACAATGCCATACTTCAACGCCGCATCTGAGCGAAGTAATCAATCGTCATGGCTCAAGGGTTTCGTGTCAGGCGTGCCATATTCCGCAGTACGCCAAGGTCAATTCAACAAAAATGTCATGGAAATGGTCGGATGCCGGGAAACTGAAGGATGGTAAACCTTATGAAGAAGAGGATTCGCTCGGTAACCACAATTATATGTCGATTAAAGGTTCTTTTGTTTGGGCCCGAAATGTCAAGCCTGATTATATCTGGTTTAACGGTACTGCTGATCTGTACATTTTAGGTGATTCGATAAAATCGATTCCTGTAAAAATGAATACGTTAAATGGTTCGTATCATGATCGCACATCCAAAATAATTCCTGTGAAGATTCATGTGGGCGACCAGATTTACGATAAGGTTTACAACCGCCTGGTACAACCGAAACTTTACGGCGAAACCGAAGGTGACAGCGCTTACTGGAAAAATTTCAAATGGGATGAAGCAGTAGCAGCCGGAATGGAAGAATCGGGTCTGAAATACAGCGGTCAATATGGTTTTGTTGAGACTGTAATGTACTGGCCTGTAAACCACATGGTTTCACCAAAGGAACAATCGGTAAGTTGTGCCGAATGTCACACCCGCGACAATGGCCGGTTGGCTATGTTGAGCGGCTTTTATCTTCCCGGGCGCGATCGCAATGTCATTCAGGACCGAATTGGGATCGTGTCGTTTTACCTGACTGTATTAATCGTATTTCTGCACGCCTTGTTTCGTATCATCGCAAGCATCAGGAAGAATAAATATGAAAGACAAATCATCAATTACGATGAGGATAAACCTTCAGA
>CAMDGL010000192.1 GCA_945897845.1 Chitinophaga pinensis
GAATACTTTCCAGAAACGGGAATCATTGATATGATTAAAAACATCGTAGGTAAAATAAGTCGGAGCCAAACGGCTGTAAGGGCGCATTCCTGTAAGGTCACGTTTCAACATTGGCATGTCATCGTAACGGGCTGTGAAAAATATATGACTGTTATTATTGGTTTCAAGCACCGGATCACGGCTAAAGGAGGCCGATAGAATCATTTCCGGCAGAAATTCATTGGCTCCGTCAGGTTTGGTATAATCCCAGAGCGCCTGATAATTGCCGGCAAGCGGATGACGTGCAATCACTTCATCAGATAATGTCACCACTTTTTGCAGATCAGCGCTCCTGGTACTTGTATTCCATGAGTCATTAATTTCACTGGCACGTGTTAAATAGGCTTTTGCCAGAAAATGGGCGACCGCATCCTTTGTTATTTTGTTAGGACCTCCTGTATTTCCCAACAAGTCATAGGCCTGAGTAAAATCTTCGATCACCTGTTTCAGCACTTCTTCAGCAGTACCACGGGTAAATTCTAACTCAACAGTAGTACTTGGTTTTAATTTTAAAGGAACACCACCATATTGCCGCACCAACTTTAAATAGCTGAATGCACGAAGAAAATATCCTTCGCCCAATGCTGTTTTTTTGATTGCATCGTTTGTAGATTCAATATTGGTTGCCGATGCTATTAACTGGTTGGCCAATCCAATACCAATATAGGCATTATCCCATGGTTCCTGAGCTGTGGTTCTGATAGTTGTTATAATGGAATTAAACCGGGTGTCATAATTATTCCATTGGCTATTGGTATCATCACCACCTACATGAAACTCATCGGTGCCATAATTGGTGGTTCCAAATTGATATTCGGAAGCAAATGGAGATGCAAAAACCCGGTAATAAGCACCAACGGCTAATTGCTGAATACCTTCTTCAGAGTTGTAATATGAAAAGTCCCTTTCAGTTTCCAAAACTTCATTAAGAAAGCTATCCCTGTTACAAGAAGTTGAACCAACTATCAACGCAATTAGCATCAATAGCCGGGGATATAATTTTATATGCTTTTTCATAAATTTCATTTTTTTTGAATTTAACATTGATTAGAATTGTACATTAAGACCCATTACAAAACCTCTGTTCGAAGCATGATAATTTACATCCAAGTCAACCCAGGGCACATTGCTGAAAACAAAACCGGGGTTTGATGCCTGAACATACAACCGTAATTTGGAAACCCCAAGTTTGCCGGTAACCTGGCCAGGCAAATTATATCCCAAAGAAATATTCCGAATCTTTAAAAAGGATCCGTTTTCATAACCCAATGATTGATAATATTGATCACCATTTCCGGCAGAATATATTGGTTTTTGATAATCAGAGTTTGTGTTATTGGGAGTCCAGTAATTCACTTCTCTTTGTTGATAACGTCCAACCAGGCCTTCACCTCCGGCGTTATAGGTATATCCCATGCGGCCATACAAAAAGACAGATAACTCAAAGCCCTTGTAGTCAAAAGTATTTGTTAAGCCCACAATAAATTTAGGGATCGTGTTACCAATGATTACACGGTCATTGTTCGCATCAATTTTATAATCACCGTTTTGGTCTGCCGGTCTAACATTACCTGCAGTATAAGTATGGCCATTGGCATTGAATTTTGCCATTTCCGCTGCATCAGATTCCTGCCAGATTCCAGCAGATTCATAACCATAGATTACACTTTGTGACTGTCCGATAAACCATAGATTATTAATATCGTCTTCTTTTCCATTTGCCAAAGAAACAATTTCGTTATTCTGAGATGAACCGTTAAATGTTGTTGACCATTCAAAGTCTTTGGTTTGAATGTTCACCGTATTTATGGTCAAATCAATACCGTTGGATTTAGTTTCTCCGATGTTGGCAAACGTATCATTAAAACCAGTAACCGTAGGGATTGATTTTCTAAGCAATAAATCAGTCGTATTGGAAGCGTAAACATCAAGACTACCGAAAATTCTTGATTTCAATATTGAGAAATCAAGACCGGCATTGTATTGCGAGGTTCTTTCCCATCCCAAATCCTGATTTGCCATGGTTGAAACATTCATTTGACCGGGTGTCGATGTGGCACCAAATGGATAGAACATGGCATCCAATCTTCCTTTGGTAGAATAGGCATCAATAGCCGCATTACCGGTTACCCCAACACCAAGGCGTAATTTTAATTGGTTCACCCAGCTTAAATCTGCCATAAAACCTTCCTGATCCATGCGCCATCCAAGTGCAGCACTTGGGAAGAATGACCATTTATGATCTGCAGCTAATTGGGATGCCCCATCATAACGGCCTGAAACAGTTAACAGATATTTATTCGTAAAGCTATAATTTAAGCGTGCCATATAGGACAACAAGGATTGTTTGGTGAATCCGGAGCTGTAACTTTGAAGTGAACTGACAGCGCCAAGAGCATTCCATTTTTGGCTTGAAAATGGAATATTATTGGCCGACATTAAACTTGATTCTGTTTCAAATTGTGTTTGACTCTGAAGTAATGTGAAACCAAAATTGTGTTTTCCTGCGGTTTTGTCATAGTACAACAGATTGTCGAGCGTATAAGACAAGCGTTGTCTTTTATCTAACGAAGCATAAGCAGAACCGCTTCTGATAACGGATTTGCCATCGAGAAAGATGCCATCGCGCCAGGTTTCGATATCCGGACCAAAATTGGTGCGAAATCTTAATCCTTTTAGCACTGGAATAAGGGTTCCAAAATCCAGTTGTCCATAAAAACTACCTAGAGCGCGTAGGGTAACACGCTGGTCCTGAGAAAATTTATCTTCATCAATAATTGTCTTTACGGCAATATCACCACCCGGGTATTCTATCCGGTTACCATCAGCATCATACGGCTGTGTATAAGTAAAAATGCCGTAAGCACTTTGGTACAAACCAGTCTGAGCCGATACCCCAACATTACCTGAAGTAGATTGACCATATTCCTGAATACTGTATGAACTGTTCAGTTTTGCACCAAAAGAGAACCATTTAACAGGTGTAATATCTACACTTACGTTCGCACTGTATCGTTTCAGGCCCTGCCCTTTTACGACCCCTTTACTATCCAAATATCCAAAAGAGCCGTATGCTTTCATTTTATCTGTTCCGCCACTTGCACTCAGCGTATTTTGTGTGGTGACACCCGTGCGGGTGACAAAATCGGTCCAATCTGTAGTTGCTAATTTTGATCCGTCCCAGGTACCGCTTGCCCAACCTTTGTTTATATTGGCCGTTGCAGTAACATCACCGGTAAAAATTGCGGCATCATTTGCCTGCGTGGGCTGATCACCTCTTGGGAAAGTGGAAGTGTTTGAGTAATATTTTGCCCAACGACGGTAGTCAACATAGTCGCCTGCGCTAAACAAAGGCGAATATTCGTGCATATTTTCTGTAGTTACTGAGGAATCGAAATTCAAGGTGAATTTTCCGGATTTTCCCTGCTTCGTGGTAATCAGAACAACTCCGTTTGCTCCCCGTGAACCATAAATGGCTGTAGCCGATGCATCTTTTAAAATGTCAATAGACTCAATGTCATTGGGGTTCAGATTGTCAATTCCTCCAAGTGTGACCTTGTTTGACGAAACGTTCGATGCATCAACAGTTCCGGTTACTAAAGGAATTCCATCCACAACGTAAAGCGGAGTGTTTGATGCGGTGAGCGAGCGTACACCTCGGATGGTAATGTTGCCAACCGCTCCCGGGCGTTCATTCGAAGTTATATCAACCCCGGCTGCCCTTCCCTGCATCGCCTCAACGGCATTCTTCACCGGGCGTGCATTAATTTCTTCTGAACTAACACTTGTAAGTGCTCCCGTAACATCCGATTTCTTTTGAACACCATAACCAATTGCAACAACTTCTTCAATTCCGATGGCATCTTCTTCAAGAGCAATATTAATTGCTGTTTTGCCTTCAACAGCAACCTCCTGCATCTTCATTCCCACAAACGAAAACTGTAAAGTTGCATTTTCAGGAATATTGGAAAGAGAATATTTACCATCTGTATCAGTAATCGAACCGTTGGTCGTGCCTTTTACAACGACAGAAACACCCGGCAACGCTTCGCCACTGGAGTCAGTGACTTTACCGGAAACTGATTTTTGTTGCTGAGAATTGTTTTCAAAACCGCCCTCTGTTCTGGGAACAATCATTATCAGTTTGTTCCTGACAGAGTAAGTCAGGTTTTCCGCTTTCAGCACCTGATCAAGTACATCAAAAATCAAGGCATTCTTGAATTCAGCGGTTACTTCTTTCGAATTCAGGATCATTTCATTTTTATAAAAGATCGAAAATTCAGAGTTCGCTTCAATCTTACTGAACACGCTTTCCAGCGTTTCCTTTTCAAACTTCAGGCTAAGCCTGGTTTGCTGTGAGTACGAACTGGCTGAGACTTGCATCAGTGCCAGAAAAAACAACAACGTTGTTACTTTCATAATGTTTAGCATTTTTCTAAGCAAAGGACATCGGCGATGCCTTTGGCTCGGATCATTTTTTTTCATAGTTTTACTTCGATTTAAATGAGTATTTATTTCACATTACACCGACGTCAGACGAGTTGCCGCTCATCTGGCGTCTTTTTTTATTTCACGGTTATCGTAATTTTTCGTAATTCGGTTTTATCGTATTGAATAGGTGTATAAACCTTGATAGCGTCAAGTACCTGCCAGATTGTTTCCTCATTTTTAAAGGTTCCGGTAAAGTTTACTTCCCTGCCAGATTTGTTATCAAGGATTATATCAACATCATACCAATTTTCCAAACGTTGCATCAGCTCTGATAAAGGAATGTTCTTAAAATTGAACTTATGATCGACCCATCCTGAAGATTGCGAAGCATCAACTTCCACCACCTTAAACTTGTGATCTTTTAATATCAGTGCCTGTCCGGGTTTTAAAACCTGTTCGTTGTCTTCCAAATGTACATTCACCTTGCCACTGAGAAGTGTGATTTCCTTTCGTCCAAACTCGTCGTAAGCCATTACATTGAAGGTCGTACCCAAAACTTCGATCGAACATTCGTTTGTTTTTACCACAAATGGAGCTTGTTCATTGCGGGCAACTTTAAAAAATGCCTCGCCTTTTAATTCAACCTGACGGTGGTTAGCCGAAAACGAGTTGTAAACCAATCTTGAATTGGCATTCAGCCATACTTCCGAACCATCGGGCAATGTTACCATCGATTTTTCGCCGCGTGGAGTTTCAAATACCAACTGTTCCTGATTGAAATTATTTCCGGAGAGAAAATAAGTTAAAACACTTCCGACGAACAATCCCAATACAAGTATGGCAGCAACAGATGCCACCTGAACCCAAAGCCGACGGGTTACCGGCATTTTCACAATGGTAGTTTCTTGTTTATTTATTTTGTATTCAAGTCTGTTCCAGTTTTTACGGCCGGTTTCATCCAATTCAGGATTTTGGGCCCACTCCAGTTTTGCCTGTTCGAAGTACTGGCGATTATTTGAATCCTGAAGGTAATCAGTCAGCAGTTCGTATTCATCGTCAGACAGTTGTCCCCGGAAGTATCGTTTTATAATATTTTGGAATTCAGTAGTATGCATGGGTATTAGTTAAGCCTTTGCATATATAACTGATTTGGGTAGGATTTACCCATCATTGGAAAGGATTTTTTTATACGATTGTCCGTTTGATTACCTATTTGGTATTTTGCGTCAGTCAATTGTTGTCATTCATTGTCATTCTCTTGTAATTTCGAGGCAACTTAATGACCTCTCAATGACAATTGAATGACTTTTAATGACATTAGGTAAACTTACGGATATCCAGGTTTTATCAAAACTCCAGGTTTTTCATTACCAGCAAAATAAGCGCAATGGGAAGTTCTTCAGAAAAGTTTGCGCGGAACGATTGCAGGGCGCGGTTCAGATGCCGTTCCACATTTTTGATATTGATATCCAGCTTTTCAGCAATTTCTTTGTTCTTGAGGCCATTTATTCGGCTCAGCATAAAAACTTCGCGGCAACGATCGGGTAAATCCTGAATTGTTTTTTCGATCTTCATTTTCAATTCCTGCTCAATCAGCACGTAAGGTTCGTTTCCCACAAAGTCGATGCGGTACAACTCTTCGTATTTCGATGCAATGTGAATTTCCTGCAAGCGGTTGTTCACCACTTTCAGATGTTTGATATAGTCGATGCAGCGGTTGCGTACCAAACGGAAAAGAAAGGCTTCGATGTTGATGTTATCGATTTCAGCCTTTTTCTCCCAAACTTTTACAAATACCTCCTGAACAATGTCCTGCGAGATACCGTCATCTTTTACAACATTCCGGGCAAAGTCATTCAGTCGGGGAAAATAAATGGAAAACAAAAGTTCAAGCGCTTTCTGATCACCAGTTTTTATCTGATCAAAAAGTTCGTCTGCACGTCGCCTGCTATTATTTTCAACTTGTTTCAACATTCTCTTTCCAAAATTAATCTCAATACTATGATACGTATTTCAATTCCGTCCGATAAAAGGCAAATCCTATGTTTGTTATCTAACCGCGGACTGCTTTTAATTTTTCTTTCATCCCGGGGTTGCGTTCGTTCCTCACTTACCCCGGGTTATTGATATATAGCCCCTTTGGGGCAAAAAAGCAAACAAATTCGAATTCGTCAAACCTTAAAACGACAATTATTCTCACTTAATCTTCTCAATCCAGATATTTTTGAACTGAATTTTTGAACCTTCCGCCTGCAAACCAATTCCGCCTTTGGTCAATGAACAATCTGTGGCTATACTCTGAACCAAACCGTTTACTTTTATTTCTACTGTATTTCCCTGACAGGTTATGTCGAAACTGTTCCATTCTCCTGTAGGTTTTTCGTTCGATGGATGTAATTTAGGCACAACCGGCTTAATCGTTTCGGTCGAAGTATAAACGCTGTCCCGAATGGTTGCCTTCTCGCCCACCCCATGCACAATAAAGTCGCCTGCATTTTCGTGTTTTAACTGCGACTGATAATGGGTAACCCAGATTTTATCAGGCCCGGTAGTATGCAAGAGAATACCGCTGTTGGTAGGCTTTTCAGGATAGCACCATTCAACGTGCAGTCGGTAATCTGAATATTCCTTTTTGGTTCGGAGATAGCCAACCGGCACGCCGACAGTTTCAATCACTCCATTTTTCACATAAAAATAGCTTTCCGGGCTGATTTTCTGATCGGCCACAAATATGGTCCAGCCTTTCAGGTTTTTACCGTTGAACAATGATTGTTTCTTTTGGGCAAAGCCGGAAACTGCCAGAAACATTAACATGGAAATAAGAATGGGTTTCATAATACTTTTTAATTTTTGGCTTAAAAATAGAAATTAAATCCTGAAGATTACACAACATCTTTCATCGGTAATCATTCAGGCAGATTTTTTATACTTTTCCGAAAAATGATTGACCCTTTAAAATACAAACATAAATTAAGGCAATGAAATCCCAAATTGATTCAATTTCGCTCTCATCCATATACAAACGAAATAAAAGCGACCGCGACATATTTCAGGAACTGATGCCAACAAAAGTGAAGGAAATACTATTGCTGGCAACACTTTACGACAGTTATTCAATTGTTCGGGAAGGTCAGTTCACTGATAAAATATTCGGGGAATTTCTTCAGCTCAACTTATATACCTATCCGCGATTCACCAG
>CAMDGL010000193.1 GCA_945897845.1 Chitinophaga pinensis
CTAAACCGTCTTCCATGTAATAGATATGCGACACAAATGCACCACGTTTACAAACGGTCTCACCCTTTTTAAAAGTTATACTAACCGAATGCTTATCAATCAGTATTTTCTCATCGTCCGTTAATAAGCCGTACCAGCTTTTTTCAGAATCAAATTCAGCACAATGGCTTATCCCTTTTGCTTCAATTAGTTGGTTCATTTGTTATTTTAAGTTTATCCGTCATAAAAATAACTGATTCCCGTCAGTTTTCTATGCCCGAAATTACTTTTTATATCCATATAAATCAAATTCGCTTTGTTGGATTTAACCTTTAACTTTGTCCTGATTTTAATCCAACATTCATTTTAAAAACCATAAAAACAAAACCATGTTAAAGAAATTATTTGTTATAGCCCTGATGTTCATTGCATTTCAGTCATTTGGGCAAGGGTCTGTTATTTCGGCCAATGATTTTGCTGCTGAATTGAAAGGCAATAAAAATCTTGTAGTTATTGATGTGAACTCACCCGATGTTTACGCCAAACAACACATTCAGGGCGCCATCAATGTGTATGTCAAAGATTTGTATAAAAGTGGTCCGGTTGAAGGCCAGCTAAAATCCAACGAAGAATTAGCCATCATTTTTGGCAAAAAAGGAGTTTCGAACAAGTCGAAAATTGTAGTTTACGAAGACGGCACGAACAAACACAACAGCCGTGTATGGTATGTACTGAAATCGCTTGGGGCAACCGATGTTTCTGCTTTGCATGTCGATGCCGGGCAGTTTTCGGCGGCACAAATTCTGTTCACGGCAACACCTGCAACCAAAAGCGCCACCACTTACGCCTTAGCCGAAAGCAATTACAAAACCTACACCATGGCCGACATTAAAAAACTGCCCGAAGGAACACTGTTGCTCGATGGCCGCGAAAAAGCTGAATTCGACGGTGTTGATACAGCTAAAAAAAGCAAAGGCCACATTCCCGGAGCTGTTTGGATGAACTACCGGGAAGTTCTGACCCCAACCGGAGCCTACAAATCGAAAGATGAGATTATTGCTGCCGCCGCCAAATTTAGCGTCACTCCCGAAAAACCAATTGTAGTGTATTGTAATTCAGGCGTTAAGGCAACCGTCCTGTACATTGCTTTCAAAGAAATTGCCGGATTCCAGAATGTACAATACTATGCTGGTTCTTATGCCGACTGGGTTTCAAAACCTGAAAATCAGATTGTGAAATAAGTTTTGTGTTCATAGATAAGTAAGTAAAAAGTGCCGGGGTTTCCCGGCATTTTTTGTTTTAGGAAGTTGAGGTAAAATCTTGAAATTATTTTGTAAACTAAATATTGACCTTAATGCCTCATTTGACTACCTTTGAGCGAAAACAAAAAACAGGAGTCGCTAATCCTGATTTGAAAAAAATGCAAATGAAATCCATTGCCTTTATTGATACGGAAATTGAACCACAAAGCCTAAAAATACTTGATATCGGGAGTATAAAGGACAATGGCAGTTCCTTTCATTCTGGTTCGGTTGATGATTTTATCGAATTTTTAAAAGGCACTCAGTTCATCTGTGGGCACAACATTATCAATCACGATATTAAATATATTAGGAAAGCAATTAAGAATGCCGAAATATACTCGGCTAACATTATTGATACCTTATATCTCTCACCCTTGCTTTTCCCAACAAAGCCATACCATGCTTTACTAAAAGACGACAAACTTCAAACTGATGACATAAACAATCCTCTGAATGACTCAATTAAAGCCAAAGATCTTTTTTATGATGAGGTAGCCGCTTTTCATCAAATAGACGAGATTCTCAAACAAATCTTCTATCTGCTTTTATATGACAAACATGAATTTTGCTCCTTTTTTTATTTCATTGATTACCAAAATAGTACTCCAAACCTTGAAAACTTAATCCGCAGTAAATTCAAGACTGAAATTTGCGAACATGCCGACCTAACTAAAATTATTTTGGAACATCCGGTTGAGTTGGCTTACTGCCTGTCGCTCATTGCTTGCAGGAATCGATATTCAATTACTCCGCGCTGGGTTCTTAAGAATTATCCCGAAGCTGAACAAATTATATCTCTTCTCAGGAACAAGCCTTGTTTAACCGGATGCGTCTATTGCGATCAGGAATTAAATATTTATAAAGGACTGAAAACGTATTTTGGATTTGATTCATACCGGACATACGCAGGAGAGCCGCTACAGGAGCAAGCTGTAAAGGCCGCGATTGATAACAAATCGATCCTCGCAGTTTTCCCAACAGGAGGCGGCAAGTCAATTACCTTTCAGGTTCCTGCCTTAATGAGTGGAGTTACCACAAAAGGCTTGACAGTTGTAATTTCGCCTTTGCAATCGCTGATGAAAGATCAGGTTGACAACCTTGAGAGGATTGGAATTACTGATGCAGTAACTATAAACGGTCTGCTCGATCCGATTGAACGGGGAAAGTCTTTCGAAAGGGTTGAAGATGGATCTGCATCTATTCTATACATTTCGCCTGAATCGTTGCGTTCCAGAACGATCGAACGACTACTGTTGGGTAGAAAAATAGTTCGCTTTGTGATTGATGAAGCACACTGCTTTTCATCGTGGGGACAGGATTTCAGGGTTGATTACCTTTATATTGGCGATTTCATCAAATCTATTCAGGAGAAAAAGAACATTGAAGAAACGATCCCGGTTTCATGCTTTACTGCAACGGCAAAGAAAAAAGTTATCGAAGATATCTGTGCCTATTTTAAAGCAAAACTATCTGTTGATTTAGAGATATTCAGCACCAGTTCAACCAGAACTAATCTGCATTATAAAGTATTCGAGAAAAGTAACGAAGAAGAAAAATACAATACAGTTCGTGATTTGATCGGAGAAAATAATTGCCCGACGATCATTTATGTTTCCCGGACCCGAAGGGCCTATTTGCTTGCTGAACGATTGACCCAGGACGGGTTTAATGCAAAACCGTATCACGGCAAAATGGACGCAAAAGAAAAGACGGCAAACCAAAATACGTTCATTTCAGGAGAGGTCCAGATTATGGTTGCCACCTCTGCTTTCGGCATGGGTGTCGACAAGAAAGATGTTGGAATGGTAATTCACTATGATATTTCTGATTCGCTGGAGAATTACATTCAGGAAGCCGGACGGGCCGGACGAGATGAACACATATCTGCCGATTGTTTCGTGCTGTTTAACGAAGAGGACCTTAGCAAACATTTCATTTTACTTAACCAGACCAAACTTTCGATAAAAGAGATTCAGCAAGTCTGGAAAGCGATTAAAGAGATCACCAAATTCCGCTCTACGGTTTCAAATTCGGCTTTGGAAATAGCGCGGAAAGCTGGCTGGGACGACAATGTGGTTGAGATTGAAACAAGGGTAACCACGGCAATTGCTGCACTCGAAGATGCCGGTTATCTGAAACGGGGGCAAAATGTACCACGAATTTTTGCCAACAGCATTTTATCGAAAAACGCGCAGGAAGCAATCGAAAAGATAAATGCTTCCGAGCGGTTTAACGAGAAGCAAAAAGAAAAAGGGATCAGGATAATCAAGAAACTGATTTCGAGCAAAAGCAGAAAACAAGCCACTGACGAACCTGCAGAATCAAGAATCGATCACATCTCCGACCATCTGGGAATTGTGAAGGAAGAAGTGATCAACATTGTAAACCTTCTTCGGGAAGAAAAGATTTTGGCCGATGCAAAAGACCTGACTGCCTTCATTAAAAAAGGCGAAAACACGAACCGTTCGTACTCGGTTGTAAATGTTTACAGTCAGATTGAGAACTTCCTTTTACCGCTGTTCGATGAAGAAGAAAAAACATTTCACCTGAAAGAGCTGAACGAAGGAGCTGAACTTAAAGGGTGTAAAGAGGTCGATCTAAAAAAGATAAAAACAATCATCAATTTCTGGGCAATCAAAAATTGGATTAAGCGGCACAACGACAACTATTCGAGAAATCATATCACGGTAAAATACACACAATCCAAAGAAATTATTCAGGAAAAACTGAAAAGAAGGCACGAGTTGGCCAAATTCATTGTTGACTATTTGTACCTGAAAAGTCGGGAAAATGCAACATTCGGTGAAATTGAAAAAGAAGAAGTATTGGTAGAATTTTCAGTTCATGAGTTGAAGGAAAAATACGAAAAGAGCATCCAGCTTTTCAAGTTAATTGTCTCTATTGATGATATCGAAGACACCCTTTTTTACCTTTCACGGATTGAGGCCATAAAAATTGAAGGGGGTTTTCTGGTCGTTTACAATCAACTAACCGTCGACCGGATTGAGCAGGATAATAAAAAACGATACAAAACGGAAGATTATCAAAAATTAAATCAGTTCTACGAAAATAAAGTTCAGCAAATTCATATTGTTGGCGAGTATGCCCAGAAAATGATCGGTGATTACAAGGGCGCCCTGCAATTTGTTGAAGATTATTTTCAACTAAATTACGCCTCATTTCTGAACAAATATTTTCCTGGCAGCCGTCAAAACGAAATAAAAAGGAACATTACTCCAGCGAAATTTCAACAATTATTCGGCACATTATCTCCAACTCAATTAGAAATCATTAAAGATAACGAAGCAAAAAATATAGTTGTTGTTGCCGGGCCCGGAAGTGGAAAAACAAGAGTTCTGGTTCACAAATTGGCTTCGTTGCTTCTGATGGAAGATATAAAACATGAGCAACTGCTGATGCTTACTTTTTCGAGGGCAGCAGCAACCGAATTCAAAAAGCGGTTATTGACACTTATTGGAAACGCTGCCAACTACATTGAAATAAAGACTTTCCATTCCTATTGCTTCGACTTGCTGGGGAAGGTCGGGAACCTGGAGAAATCGGATGCAATTTTGCAAAGTACTACTGAAAAAATTAAAAACGGAGACGTTGAGATAAACCGGATTACAAAAACTGTTTTGGTAATTGATGAGGCGCAGGATATGAATACCGATGAATATGCCTTGATTGATGCCCTTATCGACAAAAACGAGGATATGAGGGTCATTGCGGTTGGCGACGATGACCAAAACATTTTTGAATTTAGGGGAGCAAGTTCGAAGTATTTGGAGCAATTTATTACTGAAAAGAAAGCGACAAAGTACGAGTTGATAGAAAACTATCGGAGCAAAAACAATCTTGTTGAATTTACAAACGGGTTAGTAAAAACGCTTCGGCATCGGTTGAAAGAAACTCTCATTGTTGCCAAACAGCAAGTCAATGGCAACATAAAATTGGTTCGTTATCAAAGTGGAAATCTTGTTACTCCATTAGTAAACGATATTCTCTTAACCGAACTTTCAGGAACAACCTGTGTGCTGACAAAAACAAATGAAGAAGCCTTGCAGATAACCGGACTACTCTTAAAAAACCAGGTTCAGGCAAAGTTGATTCAGAGTAACGATGGCTTTAGTCTCTACAACCTGCTGGAGGTTCGTTCCTTTTTGAATGAAATTAATTCGGGCAATGAGGTCATTCTTATCAGTACCGAGATTTGGGACCATGCAAAAAGAGCGCTAAAGGATAGGTTTCGAAGGAGTTCCAGACTGGAAATATGCGAAAACCTCATCAAGGATTTCGAAGCGACCAATCCAAAACAGAAATATAAATCAGACTTAGAGGTTTTCATCAAGGAATCGAAGCTGGAAGATTTTATTGAAGGAACTGGTGAAACGATCTATGTTTCAACCATCCACAAGGCAAAAGGGAAAGAGTTTGATACTGTTTTCATCATGCTCGATAATTTTAATCCGTCAACCGACGAAACAAAGCGACAGTTGTATGTTGCCATGACAAGAGCCAAACAAAATTTGATACTTCATTTAAATGGAAATTATCTTGACGGTATCACTACCCCGAATCTGGAAAGGATTGACGATTGGATAAAACATTCACCACCAAGCCAATTGGCCATGCAATTATCTCACAAAGATGTCAATCTTGGATACTTTGAATACGTACAAAAACGGCTCAAATCTGTTCAAAGTGGAGATATACTCACCTTCACAAATGAAGGTTGTACAAATTCAAATGGTGATTTCGTATTGAAGTTTTCAGGAAAATTCATTGAAACTGTAAAAACACAAGAAGCGAACGGATATAAACTCAGTGGGGCAAAGGTGAATTCTATGCTATATTGGAAAAAACCTGATGAGGAACAAGAATTCCAGATTATTTTGCCCGAGTTACTTTTTGAGAGATGAAATACAAACTACACTTTTTCACTCCATCCCGCCAGCGATTGCCCGTAATTCTGCAAAACCGGATCCATCACTTTTGATTTTTCTTCCTGACAGCTCGACTAGGTGCCTTTAAAACCAACCACTAAATTTAATATATTTGTGCTATGAATATCGTTGAAAGCAATATTGATGCAATTAAAGCATTGTGTAAGAGTCACTATGTGAACCGTCTGTTTATTTTTGGTTCTGTTCTAACCAACAGGTTCAAAAAGAATAGTGATATTGATCTAATTGTTGACTTTCAAGGGATTGAGCTATACAACTATGCAGATAACTACTTCGATTTTAAAGATTCGCTAGAGCGTTTATTGAACCGCGAAGTTGATTTACTGGAAGATAAAGCTATTCAAAATCCATATTTGCGCCAATCGATTGATTCATCCAAACAACTCATTTATGGATATTGAAATCAAAACATGGCTGTACGACATTCTTCAATCGATTGGAGAAATTGAAAGCTACTTTGAAGAAAGGCCGAAGATTTTTGAGAATTACATCAAGGATATCAAAACTAAACGTGCAGTTGAGCGAAACATCGAAATTATTGGTGAAGCCACCAACCGCATTTTGAAGAAAGAAAAGAGTTTTAAACTTGAGAACGCTCAAAAGATTGTCGGAACTCGAAACCGGATTGCTCACGGTTATGATAAAATTTCAGACGATTTGATTTGGAGTATTGTGATCAATCATCTCCCAAAACTGAAAGTTGAGATTCAAAATTTAATTCAGGATTAAAAGGGGTTGAGGAATTCTACTCAATTGACCCTTTTAACGTCCTTCCACCAAAACACACTTTTTACTCCGTCTTGCCAGCGTTTGCTCGTAATTTTCCAAGGCTCTATCCATCACGTTTGATTTTTCGTCATGGCAGCTGAGGCAGCTGCCCACTTCCAGAATCCGTTTTTGCTCAGAAACGTTGAATGGTCGCAGCCAATCGCGGGTTGCAAATGGAGTTTGTGCTTCTTTCAGGAATCCGGTCCAGGCATCTTCGGGCAAATTATCGTTCGGATTGAGGGTAAATCGAGGTTCAAAAGTCCAGTTCCCCATATTTCCGGCTACACTGTAAATCAGTTCGCCGCGTCCAAAACCAATGGCCAACGGATCTTTGTGGCACGATTTGCAACTGCGACTTTCGCGTTGCGTGGTGTGTCCCGAAGTTGGCGCGTACAAGCGGTGAAAACTTTTCCCTTTTCCTTTGGCAAACGATTCGTGGTCGATGCTCATTACCATTCCGGGCATGGCCGTCACCACCTGATTAGTGAATGAATTAACACCCAAAACAGGAGGTTCGGCCAGACTATTTCCGGCAAATTCCACCCAGGTACTTTTGGTGGTTTTTCCTGTCAGCAAATCGAATCC
>CAMDGL010000194.1 GCA_945897845.1 Chitinophaga pinensis
GGCGATAAAGCCGGTGATGTGAAAGATGCTTCTTTGAAAGCTTCTCCTTCACTTAACGGAACTATCATCGAAAAGAAATTGTTTTCACGCGTTGTAAAAGATAAAAAAGGCAAACTGGCCACCAAACCTTTACTCGATTCAATCGATGAAGAATTTGACCGTCATGCTTCTGCACTTCGCGCCAAATTGGAAGATAAGCTTTTCACGCTTGTGAATGGAAAAACCAGTCAGGGTGTAAAAGATTATTATGGCGGCGATATTATCAGCAAAGGAAATAAATTCACACTGAAACAACTTCAGGAAATTGATTATCAGACGATCAATCCATCAAAATGGTCAACCGATAAAGATAAGAATGATTTGATTTTCGCTCTTATCAACAATTACAACATGAAGTACAAGGAACTTGAAGCTGTTTCGAGAAGGAAACGCTACAATGTGACCATCGGTGATGAACTTCCGGCAGGGATTATTCAGCTTGCAAAAGTTTACGTGGCTAAAAAACGTAAACTGCAAATTGGTGATAAAATGGCCGGACGACATGGAAATAAAGGTATCGTTTCGCGTATTGTGCGCGACGAAGATATGCCTTTCCTAAGTGACGGAACGGTTGTGGATATTGTACTTAATCCGTTGGGTGTACCTTCGCGTATGAACCTTGGACAGATTTACGAAACTGTTTTGGGTTGGGCCGGAAAAGAATTGGGACTTACTTTTGCAACTCCTATTTTTGATGGTGCCACTTTGGAAGAAGTTACAGAATATACAGATAAAGCCGGTGTTCCAAGATATGGTAAAACATATTTGAGCGATGGTGGTACTGGTGAACCTTTCGATCAGCCAGCAACTGTTGGTGTGATTTACATGCTGAAATTAGGCCACATGGTTGAAGATAAGATGCATGCCCGTTCAATCGGACCGTATTCTTTGATTACACAACAGCCACTTGGAGGTAAAGCTCAATTCGGAGGTCAGCGTTTTGGTGAAATGGAAGTTTGGGCATTGGAAGCATTCGGTGCATCCAACATTCTTCAGGAAATTCTAACCGTCAAATCAGATGACGTTTTGGGACGGGCCAAAGCATACGAAGCAATCGTTAAGGGTGAACCAATGCCTGCTGCAGGTATTCCTGAATCTTTGAATGTATTGTTGCACGAATTACGTGGTCTTGGTTTAAGTGTGAGCCTTGATTAATTAAAGGTCAATCAGTTTGATTTTCCTTATATAAACTTGAAAAAATAACCATCGATATATGGCATTCAGAAAAGACAATAAAGTTAAGATTAGCTTTACCAAAATTGGTATCAGTCTGGCTTCGCCTGAAGAGATCCTTGAAAGATCTCATGGAGAAGTTTTGAAACCTGAAACGATAAATTACCGGACTTATAAACCTGAGCGTGATGGTTTGTTCTGCGAACGAATCTTTGGCCCAGTGAAAGATTATGAGTGTCATTGCGGTAAATACAAACGGATTCGTTACAAAGGAATTGTTTGTGATCGTTGTGGCGTCGAAGTAACCGAGAAAAAAGTCCGTCGCGAACGGATGGGGCACATTTCACTGGTAGTTCCGGTGGCCCATATCTGGTATTTCAAATCGTTGCCGAACAAAATCGGATACCTTTTGGGCTTGCCAACCAAAAAATTGGATGTAATTATTTATTACGAACGATACGTTGTAATTCAGGCTGGAGTAAAAGCTCAGGATGGCGTTAAATATCTTGACTTCCTGTCAGAAGAAGAATATCTCGATATTCTGGATTCTTTACCAAAAGAAAATCAGCATCTCGATGATATGGATCCGAACAAATTCATAGCACGTATGGGTGCCGATGCATTGTACACTTTGCTGCAACGCCTCGAATTGGACGAAATGTCGTTTGACCTTCGTCACAAAGCCAACACTGAAACTTCACAGCAACGTAAAAATGAAGCGTTAAAACGTCTTCAGGTTGTTGAAGCTTTCCGTGCAAGCAAAAATATCAATCGTCCTGAATGGATGATTGTTAAAGTTGTTCCTGTTATTCCTCCTGATTTGCGTCCATTGGTTCCGTTGGATGGCGGCCGTTTTGCTACCTCCGATTTGAACGATTTGTACCGCAGGGTGATCATCAGAAACAACCGTTTAAAACGATTGATCGAAATTAAAGCTCCGGAAGTAATCCTGCGTAATGAAAAACGTATGCTTCAGGAAGCGGTCGATTCATTGTTCGACAACTCAAGAAAATCAAACGCTGTCAAAACAGAAAATAACCGTGCATTAAAATCATTATCCGATAGTTTGAAAGGGAAACAAGGTCGTTTCCGTCAGAACTTGTTGGGTAAACGTGTCGATTATTCCGCTCGTTCGGTAATTGTTATCGGGCCAAAGTTGAAACTTCACGAATGCGGACTTCCAAAAGACATGGCTGCTGAGCTTTTCAAACCATTTATTATCAGGAAACTGATTGAGCGTGGAATTGTGAAGACAGTAAAATCGGCCAAGAAAATTGTTGACCGTAAAGATCCGGTTGTTTGGGATATTCTGGAAAATGTATTAAAAGGACATCCGGTAATGCTGAACCGTGCACCTACCCTTCACCGTTTGTCGATTCAGGCTTTTCAGCCCGTATTGATCGAAGGGAAAGCCATTCAGTTGCATCCGCTGGTTTGTACCGGTTTCAATGCCGACTTCGATGGTGACCAGATGGCTGTTCATGTCCCACTTGGAAATGCTGCCGTTCTGGAAGCTCAAATGTTGATGCTTGCATCGCATAACTTGCTGAACCCTGCAAACGGAGCTCCTATCACTGTTCCTTCTCAGGACATGGTTTTGGGACTTTATTACATGACAAAAGCACGTCCCGGAGCTCGCGGTGAAGGAATGATTTTCTATTCTACTGAAGAAGTTATTATTGCATACAATGAAAATGTAATTGACCTGCACGCCATTATTAAGGTGAAAGTTCAGGATGTGGATGAAAAAGGAGAAATGTTCAAACACATCATTGAAACTACTGTTGGTCGTATTATTTTCAATCAATCAGTACCCAAAGAAGTTGGATACATCAATCAGATTCTGACTAAAAAGTCACTTCGTACCATTATTTCTGATATCTATAAGATAACAGGAAATGCTGTAACCGTACTTTTCCTTGATGCAATTAAGGATTTGGGTTATACCATGGCTTACAAAGGTGGTTTGTCGTTTAACCTTAGCGATGTAATTATTCCTGACGACAAGAAAGAAATTGTTGAAGCTGGTTATGCGGAAGTCGAAGAAGTAATGGCCAATTACAACATGGGTTTCATTACCAACAACGAACGTTACAATCAGGTAATTGATATCTGGACACATGCCAATGCAAAACTTACCAATTCGGTAATGAAAACATTGAGCACCGACCGTCAGGGTTTCAATTCTGTATATATGATGCTTGATTCAGGAGCCCGTGGTTCTAAAGAGCAGATTCGTCAGCTTTGCGGAATGAGGGGTTTGATGGCAAAACCACAGAAGTCAGGATCAACTGGTTCTCAGATTATTGAAAACCCGATTCTTGCGAACTTTAAAGAAGGACTGTCTGTATTGGAATACTTTATTTCAACCCACGGTGCCCGTAAAGGTTTGGCCGATACTGCCCTTAAAACTGCTGATGCTGGTTATCTGACCCGTAGGTTAGTTGACGTTGCACAGGATGTTATCATTCAGGAAGAAGATTGCGGAACTTTGCGCGGTTTGATTGCTTCGGCGATTAAAAACAATGAGGAAGTGGTTGCTTCGCTGAACGAGAGAATTATAGGTCGTACAACTGTTCACGATATTTTCAACCCGCTGACCGGTGATTTGATCGTTGGTTCAGGTGAAATTGTTACCGACGAAATTGCAAAAGTAATTGATGAATCGCCAATCGAATCGGTTGAAATTCGTTCAGTTTTGACTTGCGAATCGAAAGTCGGTGTATGTGCAAAATGTTACGGTCTTAATCTGGCCGGAAGTACAATGGTTCAACGAGGCGAAGCAGTGGGAGTTATTGCTGCACAGTCAATTGGAGAGCCTGGTACACAGCTTACACTTCGTACGTTCCACGTAGGGGGTATCGCTGGTAACATTTCAACACAATCATCTGTCGAGTCAAAATACGATGGTATTGCCGAAATTGACGAATTGAGGGAAGTTGAGCATTTCAGCGAAACTGGTGTAAAAACCAATATTGTTGTAAGCCGTCTTGCTGAATTACGTATCATCGATAAAAATACAAGAATCCAACTTTCTACTCATAACATTCCTTACGGTTCCAAGCTGTATATTGACAACGGTCAGGAAGTGAAAAAAGGAATGCGTATTTGTGAATGGGATCCATATAACGGTGTAATCATTACTGAATTCAAGGGAAAAATTTCTTTTGAACAGGTAATCGATGGAGTCACTTACCGCGAGGAATCTGATGAGCAAACCGGTTATAAGGAAAAAGTAATTATTGAAACCAGAGATAAAACCAAAAATCCGGGATTAAGAATTCTGGATGAAAGGGGAGATACGATTCGTACATACAACTTACCGGTAGGTGGTCACATGGCTGTTGAAGATGGTCAGATTGTTGAAGCGGGTGCTGTATTGGTGAAAATTCCACGTGCAGCCGGTAAAGCCGGTGATATCACGGGTGGTTTGCCACGTGTTACAGAGTTGTTCGAGGCAAGAAATCCTTCGAACCCTGCAATCGTTTCCGAAATCGACGGTGAAATTTCTCTTGGTAAAATCAAACGTGGTAACCGTGAAATCGTGGTTACTTCAAAAGGTGGAGATGTTAAACGTTATTTAGTGCCGCTGTCACGTCAGATTCTTGTTCAGGAAAATGACTATATCCGTGCCGGTATTCCACTTTCTGACGGAGCGATCACTCCTGCTGATATCCTTGCGATTAAAGGGCCAACTGCTGTTCAGGAATATATTTTGAATGAAGTTCAGGATGTATATCGTATGCAGGGGGTAAAAATCAACGACAAACATTACGAGGTGATTATTCGCCAGATGATGCGCAAGGTTGATATTGACGATCCGGGCGATACCAGATTCCTTGAAAAACAGATTGTTGACAAACATGAATTTCTTCACGAAAACGACTGGATCTATAATAAGAAAGTTGTGATTGATGCCGGAGATTCGGATAGCTTGAAACCAGGACAGATTATCACTTCGCGTCGAATGAGAGATGAAAACTCTACCCTTCGCCGTCGCGATAAAAGGTTGGTTGAAGGTCGGGATGCTATTCCGGCAACATCAAGCCAGATACTTCAGGGAATTACCAGGGCTTCGCTTCAAACACGTAGCTGGTTGTCAGCCGCATCGTTCCAGGAAACAACAAAAGTACTGAACGAAGCTGCTATTCATGGTAAGGTTGACTACTTGGATGGATTGAAAGAGAACGTAATTTGCGGACATCTTATTCCTGCAGGAACCGGTTTGAAAGAATACAAAAACCTTGTTGTCGGCTCACGCGATGAATATGACAAAATGGTTGAGATGAAAGATTCTGATAGAATGTCAAGAGATTAACCGATGGAAGATTTGAAAAACAACAATCAGTTGCAGATTGAATTAACCGAAGAGATAGCTCAGGGTATTTATTCAAATCTGGCAGTTATTACTCATTCAAGTTCTGAATTTGTGCTTGATTTTATCAGGGTAATGCCTGGCATACCGAAAGCAAACGTAAAGTCGAGGATTATTTTGACTCCTGAACATGCCAAACGCTTACTGTTGGCTTTACAGGATAATATTCAGAAATACGAGAGTATAAACGGTACGATTAAAAATGTCAGGGGGCATGATACAATTCTTCCTCCCATGGCATTTGGAGGTCCTGCCCCAATAGCGTAAGAATTTAATAATGAAATAGTTAACAGAGGGTACCCAAAAAGTACCCTCTGTTTTTTTTAGTGTAAAAAATCAGAACCGTTTGTTGTTTGGTTTCAAATAGTGGGTATAAATGTTAATTTATTGGTAATTGTACAAAACCGACGTATTTAATTATTTAAACATACCGATATATTTTGGTAACATTACATTGAAAATATATAAAATGGGAAGTGTTTTTTTTTCAAACCTTTAAACGATTAATCATGAGTGAAATGGGAATAGCCTTCCAGCTTTTGGGAGTAGGGATGGTGACTGTATTTATTATTTTGGCATTAGTTGTGATTTTGGGAGACTTGATAATCAGGTTTGTAAATAAGTTTATGCCTGAAATGGGGAAGGTAGCTGTTGAAAAGACAACAACTGCAGTTTCTGCGATCAATCCTAAAAAAATGGCTGCCATTGTTTCGGCAGTAAACAAGGTAACGGATGGAACCGGTCGTGTTATCAAAGTCGAAAAGCTATAATCCCAAAGGATTTTAAAGCTTTTTTGTTGTTTGACTGTACATCTAAAAAAATTATAGAATTAACAAATCATTGAATAAAAGACTATTGAATTATGAGTGGAAGAAAGATTAAATTTTCATTGGTTTATCGTGATATGTGGCAATCTTCGGGTAAGTATGTTCCACGTGTTGATCAATTGGTGAAGGTAGCTCCACATATTGTGGACATGGGATGTTTTGCGCGTGTTGAAACCAATGGCGGCGGATTCGAGCAAATTAATTTACTTTTTGGGGAAAACCCTAATAAATCTGTTCGTGAATGGACAAAACCATTTAACGATGCTGGGATCCAGACCCATATGCTGGAGCGTGCTTTGAACGGTATCCGGATGAATCCGGTTCCGGCTGATGTTCGGAAACTGATGTTCAAGGTAAAGAAATTACAAGGTACTGACATTGCCCGTTCATTTTGCGGATTGAATGATCCACGGAATATTCTGGATTCAGTAAAGTATGCCAAAGAAGGCGGCATGATTGCTCAGGCAACTTTGAGCTTAACTTATTCAAAAGTTCATACTGCCGAAAGTTTCGTTCAGTTGGCTGATGAATTGATTAAAGGTGGCGCCGATGAAATCTGTTTGAAAGACATGGCAGGTATTGGTCGTCCGGCTTGGTTAGGCAAGATTGTTACAGGGATCAAAGCTTTGCATCCTGATATTCCATTGGAATACCATTCACATTCAGGTCCTGGTTTTGCAATGGCTTCTATTCTTGAAGTATGCCGCGCGGGTGTTGATTACATTGATGTGGCCATGGAACCTCTTTCATGGGGAACCGGACATATCGATCTTTTGGCAGTTCATGCCATGCTCGAAGACGACGGATTTGATGTACCTGCAATTAATATGGACGCCTACATGAAAGTTCGCTCTTTGACTCAGGAATTTATGGACGACTTTCTGGGATTTTACATTGATCCGAAAAACCGTTACATGAATTCAATGCTTATTGGCCCTGGGTTACCCGGTGGTATGATGGGTTCGCTGATGTCGGATTTGGAAAACAACCTGGCCAGCCTGAATAAATGGATGGCGAAACGCAATAAACCACAATTGACTCAGGACGAGCTGCTGATAAAATTGTTTAACGAAGTTGAATTTATATGGCCAATGTTGGGATATCCGCC
>CAMDGL010000195.1 GCA_945897845.1 Chitinophaga pinensis
CACGATGTTGTAACTTCCAAACTGAAAGAATTAAAACAAGATGATTCAATTCACAAAATGCTTTCAAAAGTTGGAGTTACAAAAACAACAAATGTAAAAATACCAGCTACCGTTGATTTAAGACCATGGTTTTCAGCAATCGAAAATCAAGGTCCACTTGGTTCATGTACTGCCAATGCCGGCGTTGGCGTTGTAGAATATTTTGAAAGAAGGGCATTTGGAAAGTACCTCGATGCATCAAGACTTTTCCTTTACAAAGCAACCAGAAATCTGCTGCACCTGACTGGTGATACCGGAGCATTTCTACGCACAACAATGGGGGCCATGGTTCTGTTTGGCACTCCACCTGAAGAATACTACCCATACATTGTTACTGATTTCGACAAAGAACCATCAGCCTTCTGCTATGCATTTGCCCAAAACTTTCAGGCAATTTCTTATTATCGCCTTGATCCTCCGGGCATAGCAAAAGATGCTCTTTTATCAAGAATTAAGACCTATCTGGCAGCCGGTCTTCCTTCAATGTTCGGTTTTACTGTGTACAATTCATACGTACAAGCTGGTACCACCGGTAAAATTCCATTTCCAACAGCCGGTGAAAAAATAGTTGGCGGCCATGCAATTGTGGCTTGTGGCTATGACGACAATATGAAGATTAAAAACCTGGCTCCGGGAGCTGTTGAAACCAAAGGAGCTTTTTTAATCAGAAACTCGTGGGGTACCGGATGGGGCAATGCCGGATATGGCTGGCTTCCTTATGATTATATATTGAAAGGACTGGCAGTTGACTGGTGGTCACTTTTAAAGAATGAATGGATTGACACAAAAGTGTTTGGCTTTTAGCCTATGAATTTTTGAATTCACTGACAGGTTCTAATCAAAGGTTCTGTCAGTAAACAAGTTTAAGTCCTGATCAAATTCAAGCCTTCATTTTCTATTCGGGAAAATGAAGGCTTTTTTATTGAAGCCTGCAACCATCAAAAAAATATTAAAGTTTCGCGTAAACTATCGTACAAAAAGATCCTCCTTTCGTCAAAATGTGTGATTCATGTAAATTTCCAACAGAATTTTGTAACGATTCACATTTTAAATGCCTTCATCTTTGTATCCTGAAATTCAATAAAATTTGAAATCTCAAAGGTTATATTAACTAAAAACTTATAAAATGATGAACGATTATTCATTGGGATGGGGCATTGGCTGGGGAGCCTGGATTCTTGCACTTACAGTTATTTTCGTTTATTTCTTCTTTTTATACCGGAAACGCAGAAGCTGAATCCGAACACCCGGTTAATTCCTGCAATTACTTACACCCTCACAACAAATCAGGCGATCATCCATCGGCAAACCTTTGCCATGGATTACCAGTATCTCCTTCCATATCTTTTTATGTTTCAGAATTAATGCATCAATCGAAAGCTAAAAATGACACTTTCGTGCTATTGATCAGCACAAACTGTCTTTGTTACTTTAAATTGTTATAAAGAATAACGACGATTTTTGATTCTTCTGCTTGTTTAAACTGAAGAATTAATGAAAGCTAAAACATATTGGCTATGATAAATTCAGGAATTTTAGACATTGTCATCGGATTGGTTTTCATATACTTATTGTATAGTTTACTGGCAACCATTATTCAGGAGATTATCTCATCCAACTTTGGATTCAGGGCCAAAATTCTGGAACGAGCCATATTTAGAATGCTTGAGGATGAGAATAAATTTAACTCCAGGTTCTCAAGCGTTTTCTATTTATTTAAAAAGACGGGGAACGGCGGAAGGAAAAATTCTACTTCAGGTGAATTTTACAGTCATCCGCTCATAAAGTTTCTGGGTGAAGACAATGCCAAAAGCAAACCTGCCTACATCAATAGCAAGACTTTTTCGAAAGTAATTGTCGATCTTCTCCGGGGTGATGAAGTAAAACCTGGCGACGATATCAATTTACTGATTCAGAAAGCATTGAATGAAAGTACCACAAACTGGGGAAATACAAAAATCAGTAATGAAACGCTAAGTTTTCTAAAATCAATTTGGGCTGATTCACAGGGAGATGTAGTGAAATTCAAACATTCTCTGGAAAGTTGGTTTGACGAAACCATGGATCGGGCTTCGAGCTGGTATAAAAAGCATACCCAATTCATTTTATTTTTTGTCGGACTGTCAATTGCCATTGTATTCAATGTTGACACTTTAAAAATTGTGGATAAGCTGGAGAGAGATCCCAAACTGAGAGAGCAAATAGTGCAACAGGCAGATGCTTTTGTTCAGGCTCATCCGGATTTGGATACAAAGCTTATGGAGAAGGAAATAGAATATAAAAAAGCAGTTGCCCAAATTGCGAAGACAGACTCTTCCATAAACAATAATTTTATTACCAGTATCCAGAAAGATTCGCTGGAACTTGAAAAATACAAACTAATAAAATCAAGGAGAGACACTTTGCTGAGCCGGGCAGAATCCTTGATCCAAAAAGACATTAACAGCGTTCATCATTCACTCGGATTGGAATGGGAAAGTTATGAATGCAAATCAGGCTGGTTTTTTTGCTTCCTGAAATCGTTACTTGGCTGGACCATTACTGCAATCGCACTTTCGCTGGGCGCCCCTTTCTGGTTCGATCTCCTGAATAAATTAATGAAGTTGCGCGGTTCTGTTGCGACACCTACCTCTGACGACCGGGAAAAGAAACAAGGTTGAAAATGAATTAAATGGCACGTTTGTGCTATTGACATTTATAAACCATCAAGGTAAATTTAATTCAAATTAAAAACGATGGTTTTATAAAATTCATAAAAAAAGGAGGTTCTATGCTAACATTTTTTCGAAGAAGACTTACAATGGGATGGTTACCCGATTATCCCGATTTTAGAGATCTGACTGTTGAACAGGAAGATGTATCCGGCCGCATGAAAGGACTTGGTCAAACAGACTCGATTAAGAAAATGCTTTCGAAAACCGGTGCAGAAACTACCGCTTCGGCAATTCCAAAATCGGTATCTCTGCTCAGTTGGTTTCCGCCCATCGAAGACCAGGGACCAATCGGTTCATGCACCGCAAATGCCGGCGTCGGACTGGTCGAATATTTTGAACGCCGTGCCTTTGGAAAACACATCGACGCTTCGCGTTTGTTCCTCTACAAAGCTACCCGAAACCTGATGCAGGAGAAAGGTGATACGGGGGCATTTTTAAGGACAACCATGGGGGCTTTGGTGCTTTTTGGTGTTCCACCTGAAGATTACTGGCCTTATAATGTTGCCAATTTCGACAATGAACCCACGGCCTTCTGCTATGCGTTTGCCCAAAATTATCAACCAATTAGCTATTACCGACTTGACCCTCCCGGAACAACCCGTGATCAGTTGCTGAACCGAATCAAGACAAACCTTGCTGCCGGACTTCCTTCCATGTTCGGGTTCACCGTTTACAGTTCCATCACACAGGCTGGCGGCAATGGTGGAAAAATCCCCTATCCGACCAAAGGTGATAAAATTGAAGGCGGACATGCCATTGTTGCTGCCGGGTACGATGACACTTTAAAAATCAAGAATACAACTCCGGGAAGTACTGAAACCAAAGGTGCATTTCTTATCCGAAACTCGTGGGGAACAGATTGGGGCGACAAAGGTTATGGCTGGCTGCCTTACGAATATGTTCTTAAAGGTCTGGCAGTTGATTGGTGGTCGTTGCTCAAAAACGAATGGGTAGATACTGGAAATTTTAAACCATAAAACAATACAAGATTATGAATTTTATATTAAAAGGGAATCTTTGCGGTTTTCTATGTGACGATTGTCACGAGCCGCTTTCCGGAATGGAGGTACTTCTCTACCTGCCCTGGCAAAAAGAGAATGTTGTTAGCCATGCTGTTGCCGATACAAAAGACACGTTTCGCCTTGTTACCAAAGAAGAAGCCGCAGCCAGAAAGGATCTGCTGATAGCAACTTCAAAAACCGATTTAAAAGGCAATTATGAATTTGTATTGAATGAAAAGTACAGCCAAACAGCTTTTGATATTGATTTTACCTGCGGAACTGTACCCGGAGGGCCACCTAAACCTCCGCGCAAAGAACTTCTGCAATTTCATCTTACTACCATTGTTCCACAATGGAGGATTGACAGGCAAGAGGAAAGTTACTATTTCCAATGGAACTATTGTATCACCGATAAATGGTGGTGTTACATTAGGGGGAATTATTTTGATGCATGGGTAATTTGCGGGCATATGTTTGTTTGCGGAACAAAAACGCCTATCCCTGGTGTGAAAATTACGGCAATGGATGCAGATTTCATTTCTGATGACAATCTGGGCAGCGCTATTACAGATTCTAGCGGACATTTCAGGATAGATTATACCTCAAAAAGTTTCAAACAAACATTTTTATCACCATTGATTAATATTGAAACTGATTCAGGATTCCCTCCTACATTTAAGAGTGGTCCTGATGTTTATTTTAAATACGAATACAATGGTGTTGGCATCCAGGGTGAAACGGCTTCCAATAGGAGAAAAAATGTTGGTTACTGCCTGTGTGTAAATTTATGTCTGAAAGAAATTGTAGTACCCGATCCCGGTATTCCAGCTTCATTCACAAAAATCGGAAACAATGGCAATCATTTTATCAACGAAGTAGTTGCAAGTGGCAATCCCAATGTAATTGCATTGGGCACAGGAAAAACTCCTGCCGGACAGGCATTTTATAGTTGCATAAAATTACGTGGCAACTTAAGTCAGAAACTGAACGGAACAGCAATGGAATACAGTTTTGAAACCATTGAAACTTCCGGCGCCGGGGGTGTTGAAATTGGTTTATGGAAAAAAGTTATGGCCCCTCAAATGTGCGAAGCTGAAATTGGTACATTTTTTACGCTGACAGGTGATCCACTGAATCCAATTGCAATTGTACCTTATAAAGTTGGCAATGTAAGTGGAGGCGTGGATGCAGGTGGATGGATAGCTGTTCCGCAGGCATCAAATTTTTCACCAAATATAAACGGTGAATTACTAAGCCTGAATACAACTGTACTAAATGGTGCCACAGTAAATATGGCTGGGTTGGTACAAGGTCAATCCACAACTACCAGAGCTCCGCTTCAGGAAAACAGATTCTTTAAAATCCGGATGATCAAACGCGAGGCAGGCAATCCTCTCTCTGAAATAATTGCCGGTGTTTCCAATCCAATTGCAATGTTCAATACAGTATATCAAAATGTACCACAATTTGGATCATGGATGCCACAGGTTTCAAGTGAAATGGGAGTAGCATGTGTTGATATTCAGGAATTAATTGGAGGTGGCGGAGGTACAGGTTGTACTCCTATAACCAATGCAGTGCATTTTAATTATACCGCAGCTAATCCAAATATGGGTGCAGTTAGCCTGACTTTGTACGGACCTGACGGACCATTTTCGATTCAAAATGTAACACCGGCAAGTTCAGTGGCCGAAACATTTGGTACGGCAACTGAACTGCATAATCCAGTTTTATTTCCTGTTAGTTCGTTGAAAAAATGTGCTTACACAGTTTATCTGACCGTAGAATTAAAACTTACAAACGGTGAAGGTCAGCATTCTAACATTCATGATTGGTTGTCGTTCTGTAAAAGTTAAGTATATTGCTTTAACAGTTGGCAAATCAAAACAAGCCCAATAAGATTTAGAAACCTTATTGGGCTTTTTCCTGTTTTCCGATCATTTCCTGACTTTGACAATGCGTCACCCAAAAGCAATTGACATTCAAATATTTCAAAAGTTTCTGTACCCCCCCACAGGAATTAAATTTTATTGCGTCACCCAAAAAATCTCGCGATATTTTGCATGTGCCTGAATATCAGATTTTTGAAAAATGCAGTAAAAAAAAGTGTCAAAGTCAGGGGCTTTTTCCTATTTTCCGATCATTTCAAAAAATGCCCCGGCAGGACTTGTCCATAACAGGTTACAGATCTCATACAAGCTTCCTGAATCAAAACATACCAGATAATAATTCCTGAAAATGGATGATCAACTTAAATCAATTGCGACTGAACATTGGCAACTGATCAATCTTCCCCGATCACATTCACTTCCCTTTCCAATTCCACTCCAAACTTTTCCTGAACCGATCGTTTAATTTCTTCTGAAAGATCATAGATTTCGCGGCCTGTCGCGGTTCCGTAGTTGACCAGAACCAGCGCCTGTTTTTCGTGCACTCCTGCATCGCCCCGGCGAAAACCTTTCCATCCGCATTGTTCGATCAGCCAACCGGCTGCCAGTTTTGTTTTTCCATCGGTTGCCGGATACTGAGGCAGCGTTGGAAAGTTGTTCCGCAGTTGTTCTGCCAATGAAGTTTCCACAATCGGGTTTTTAAAAAAGCTGCCTGCATTTCCGGTTACTTTCGGATCAGGCAATTTCGACTCCCGAATCTGAATGACTGTTTGCCGAATATTTCGCAGATTGACTCCGCCCAACTTTTCAACTTCTGTTTTCAAATCGCCATAGTTCAGAATAAACTCCGGAAACTTATCGAGTTTGAAAACTACGCTTGTAATCACAAAACGGTTCTTCAACTGATTTTTGAAAATACTGTCTCTGTAGGCATATTGACAGTTTACTGCATCGTAGGTGTATTCAGTTTGCGTTTCCAGGTCAAATCCGTTTACCGATTCAATCTGGTGCTGGATTTCCATGCCATAAGCGCCAATATTCTGCACTGCCGCTGCGCCTACTTTGCCCGGTATCAATGACAAATTCTCAATTCCGCCCCATTTATTAAAGACTGAAAATTCAACCAGATCGTCCCACACAACTCCGGCGCCAACTTCAAGCCAGACATTGTTCCTGTCCTCATGTACGATGCTGATTCCCGGAATATTCGGATTGATAATTAAACCCTGAAAATCATTCACAAACAGCAGGTTGCTTCCTTCTCCCAAAATCAGGATTGGCAGGTTCGGCCATTGTTTGTTGGTGGCCAGAAATACTGCCAAATCTTCGGTTTCAGTAAATTCGAAGTAGTATTTTGAAGAGGCTTCAATTCCGAATGTATTGTGTTTTTTCAGGGAAAAATTGGTATATGTGCGGATCATCTGAATTATTTTCGGCAAATATAACAGAAGAACGGGCTATTTCGTTTAACTTGGCACTACGAATAGCCTCCCCCCAACCCCCTCCCAAAGAGGGGGCTTAAAAAATCCACTAAATGAGGGTTATGCAGAAAGGGCGATTGGAGAATTAAATATTAAGATATTCAGCTTATTACAGTTTTGTCCATTGTCTTTTAAAGTTAAATTTTCAGGATTAGCCCTGATGATGAAAATTAAAGTATAAATGAAAAAAGTTTCGCTCAGCGTAATCAACGATCTGGTGACCGACAACCGTGTGCACAAAGTCATGGCCAGTCTGCAAAAGATGGGTTTTGAACCTATTTTAATTGGACGAATTTTGCCTGAAAGCAATCCTGTTGAACGTGCTTACGAAACCCATCGGATGAAATTGTTATTTCGCAAAGGGCCACTTTTTTACCTCGAATACAACCT
>CAMDGL010000196.1 GCA_945897845.1 Chitinophaga pinensis
GGCAGCGTCGATGGGTTATTTACCTTGGTTGGAGCACTCCATGGCCCTTTTGGATCATCAGCTTTCACGAAATACATGGTGTTTGCCCTCGAAAAGTAATCCCACCATTTACCGTTGTAATATACAATGTGGCCGCCCCAGCATCCGCCGCCCGGTTTGTCATCGAAGCCAGACCACGATGCACTTACCGGCTGTGCAATGGCTTCCCAGTGAACAAGATCGGTGGAGTGATAAATAACCGGTGTGACATTGAAAGACGAACCAGTTGTGTAATAATCTTTCCCCACTTTGGTGATCGTACAATCGGGATGATCACCCGGAATAACCGGGTTCATGTAGGTTTTGAACGATGGTGACTGTCCGTTTACATTCAGAACCAACGCCAAAATAAATAGTATGAAGGTCATTTTCTGCATAATAATTTTTCTCACATTCAATTAATAACAATCTTTTTAACAGCCGATGAATCCTTGTTTTGAAGCATAATGAAATATATTCCCGCGCCAAAATCAAACACTTCGTCAGTTTTCTCAATTTCACCCGGGTATTGTTTAACAAGCAGTGATTGTCCCTGAAGATTATAAACTTTTAAGGAATTAAATTTCTTATCCCACGATATATTTATCTGGCCAGATGATGGATTTGGATAAACTGTAAAGATTCCCTCATTATCTTGTAATAACCTGATATTGCCTGTATTTAATTCGCAATTATCCGCCGCTCCACCAATAGCGGTAGGCATAAACCCGGTATTCGCTATCAAAATCTTATCGAGTTTTGCACCATCCTCGCGATAGGTAATGGTAAGTTTATGTTGTCCCTTTGTGAGCCAGAAACTGGTTAATTTTAACCAAGCCCAGCCGTTGGTAACCAATCCGTTAAACATCGAAAATGAACCGTTATCCAATTTTATCCAGAATGAATCGTCATCACTCGTTGGACAATTTAATCGTGCATGTAAGTTAAAGTTTCCGGTTGTATCAACTGAAAAAGGAAGTACCAGCATACCTTCACTACCCGCCGCTGTTGTCAGGCTTTGAATGCCCGGCTTAACCATTACATAGTTTCCATTTGAAGCTCCGGCATCGGCAGAAGTATTCCAATTTGCACCAAGTGTTGCACATTCGGCCTCAAGCCATACCTCAGTATGATTCAGACTTTTAAATTTTACATGCAAGGTATCAGTAGCCGTGGCGCCATCGTTATCGGTTACAGTTAAAACAAATTTATATTCGCCAATTAAAATTGTTGATTCAGCGTTTGGTTTCCATGCAATCTGTTGATCGTTCAACGACCAGGAATAATTCACAATTTCACCATCGACATCCTTGCTTAAAGAACCATCCAGTTTAACTACATTGGACCCAGTTCCTGTATCGTTAATGATTAAATCATCGCCGGCAAAAGCAGTTGGTTTTACATTTCCCGTTTTACCACCATTAGCGGAATAAGTGGTGAATGTGCTAACACTTTTGGCATCAACCGTTGCAGTGAACAAACCTCCTGAAACAGTTAAATCACCGTCGTTCACCTCCTTTTTAGTTGCAGAAGTAGTGAATTGAGTGAGCTTATTAACAGAGCCATTTTTAATACTGAAATTCAAACTTTTACTTGTGCTGTTTCTGTTAACCACAACCATGACAAAAGATGTGTCAGTTTTATAGGCTGTAACATCTACCAGTGAGGCTGAGGTTATTGCAGCATCAACCCGAACAGCGCCGGGACGTATAAATTTCGAGAATTGTGAAATAACATATCCTTTATCTGTAATATTTCCGTCGTCGGTTATCAAACCATACGATCGGCGAATGTACCACCAAATATAGGCGTTGAAATTGGCCTTCATGCAGTCGTTTATTTCTTTTCCCACAGTAAGTGCCAAATCCCAATTATTAATGTATCCGTCGCCACTCCCCAGTAAGTGTTCCGTCATCCATACCTCTTTTCCTTTCTGACGCGCAAGCGGATAATCAACCAATCCGCCACCATAAATATGACCACCTACAATTTCAAAATTGGCCGCTGCCTGAGCATCGTTTAAAAGCGGATCGGAAAATGCCCGCCTGAACTGAAAAGACTCAGGCGCCATCACCCGGGGATTATTCAGTTTATGCGCATGATTTTTCAAAAAGTCGAGCATCTCTGCCGAAGTCCATCGGGTCCATTCACCCCAATCTGGTTCATTTTGTATTGAAATAGCGTACAATGGCGCACCGTTATTCGACATATACGTGTCAAATGCATTCAAATGTGTAGCGTATGCGTCATATTTTGTAGGGTCAACCTTAGTTAAATCAGAGACTTTAACCGTTAAGGCTTCAGGTGCATCCCATGGAGTGGCAAAAACTACAGCACCTTTTTTAATGGCATGTAAAGCAGTTGGTACTTCAAGGTTAAACCGCGATGAGTTTGGGTCAACATGCATCCGAAGAATACTTAAACCCATCTCGCCCGGATCGTTACCAAAAGCTTTTTCCCTGTTATCTTCATTTAAGTCTTTTATCCAGGTGGTATGGTTCATCCCTCCAAATCCTCTAATGATTTGGAATTCATATGACAAATCGACTGTTACTGTTTGTGCAGAAACACTTGCTGTTTCAATGACTGAAATCCAGAAAATCGCAATTAGGAATAGATTTTTTATTTTCATACGTAATCTTACAGGTACATACCTTAATGTTTTATTATTTTTTTCGTTAAACGTTTGTATCCATCGGTAATTCCAAGAATATACATTCCGACCGGTAATTCTGAACCAATTTTTCCGGAAGTAATATTTTCGGCCTTCTCCCGATAAAGAACCTGCCCCGACAGATTTGAGACTTCGATTATGGCATTGGCGCTTAAATTTTTCAAATTCAATGTAAGCTCAGTGCTAAACGGATTTGGAAATGCTAAAACCTGGTTTTCTTCATTGGAAATTGTTTTTATTCCAACATTTTGAGACGCTTGCAACGCAATGGTTGTAATCGATTTAGGTGGAAGGACAATGTTTCCACCCGAATATGTACCCGCTAAAATGCAGTTTTCGGTATCCGAAGTCCTGTAAATATTTCCTGATAAAACAATATAATCCTGAGTAGAAACGGATATGGAATCTTTTGTAGTGGCCGTATTTATAGCGACAATGCTCATCTTTTGTGCATCGGAACTAAGGAAAGCCGACACTTTAAGCGAACTGGTACTGCCAGCAGTTTCGACCCTGCTGTAACCGGGCTTGATGAAGTTGGCAAATTGCTTGAACATATAATATTTTGTCCCAACCTTAAACCCATTGGTATTTACCCACGATCCTGATGTCCACGGGTTTTCCATGTCAATGAAGTCGCTTCCGGGCCATATTATTTCCCAAACCAGATAGGCTGAAACATTTTCGTACACCAGCGAATTGTGAATAATTTGCGACAGGGTAAGCCAATCCTTGTCACTATATTCTGTTTGCATTTTGGGGATGTTAGGATATGCATTGTTTAAAACATTCATGTTTGCAACCATTGTTGCCGGATCGGTACCGGTGTATAGATGGTGGGCAACAGCATAACACCTGGTCATATCCATGTATTTGGTGTAATCGCCCGGACGCCCCGACCATGCATTTTCAATACCTAAAACTTCAGGCCCAATCATTTTGGGATTGATATTCAGGGTCGATTTGTATTTGGCAAGCGTATCGTAAACGGCATTAAACGCTTTGGCATACGAAGCCACTTTTACATTTTTTGCTAAGATCTTATCGTAAACAGTTTGTTCAGTAGGCATAAAAATGCAACCTTCATATCCCGGGTTCCAGTTGGGTTCGTTTTGTATGCTGACATATTTAATGTCGATTCCTTTTGCTTTATAGTCGAGCATCGATTTGTACCACCATTTGGCGAAATCGCCATACACGAAATTTCCTGCGGCATCAGTTGCCAGCGTGGCCATGGTTTCGTCGTTGGCAGGTTTACCGTTGCTTTTGTACTTACCGGGAGGCGACCACGACGACATCATAATGTCGAACGAACTTCGTTTTTTCCCTTCCGAAACAACAGTTTTGGTGTCATTCACTCCGGTATTGGTTCCACCTTCATTCATGTACATATTTCGCGACCGCAAAATACTTAAGCCTAAATCACGAAAAAGGTAGTCGTAAATCATGGAACGTTTGGGATGTGCCACTACCCAGTTTTCGTAATAGGCAATTGAACCGCCAAAACCATCAATGGTTTGCTTTTTAACAGTGGTCTTTACCGTAATTTGTTTTTGAGCATTTGCAAAACAAACAATCAAAAGCAAGCATATAGTACCAAAGAACTTGTCCATTTTTAACACTTTAATCTTAGTTATATTACTCATCTCTATTTCTATTTTCCTCTTATAATCATTTTCCGGCTTCCGGAGAACTTGCCGGCCTTAATCATATAGATGTAAATTCCTTTGGCCAGATTTTCCATTTCAAATTCTACAGAATGCTTTCCTGTAGAATATTCTCTTCCTGCCAGTTCTTCGATTTCAGTACCAAGCAAGTTGTATACTTTCAGAGAAACGAATGCGTTATTTGGAATCTCAAATGAGATGTTCGTTTTCCCGCAAAAAGGATTTGGAAAGTTTTGTTCTAATGTAAAACCATCACTTGCAGTTAGATAATTTACCCCAACAGCAACAGCATCTTTTTCACCAAAGCCCGTTGGAGGAGTCCCAAAACTTGAAATACATATTTTATCAAGCATAGCTCCATCTTCACGATAGCCAATGACAATTTTATGCTGGCCCTTTGTCAGAAAAAAACTGGTAATCTTTATCCATGCCCATCCGTTTGTTGTCAAACCATTACACGCCACAAAGGCACCGTTGTTCAATTTCATCCAAAAAGAATCGTCATCAGCCGATGGACAATTTAATCGCGTATAGAGATTGTAGGTGGTATCCTTAGTTGCTGTGAAAGGGATCGTGATTAATCCTGCACTAACGCCAGGAGCTGTAATAAGAGATTGAACGCCAGCCTGAACGGTTATGTATTTTTCATTTGACGCGAGACCATCAGTTACTACATTATAATTGAGACCAATTGTTGGAGTAATAAAACGCTCCGCTTCAAACCAAAATGATTCGGTTCCTTTAGGATCAGGAGGGTCAACAGAAATAATGGGATCAGTAGGTTCCTCTACCTCATAACCCAACAATGAAAGCATTTTAATGGCATACCGCGTTCCAAATTTTCTGTAACCTGCCGAATTGAAATGCAGTCCATCCCCCTTTTGGGTACAACCGCTCGAAGAAATGACATAAGAATTGGGAAGTGTTTGGGGTAATTTTGCGATAATTGTATTCATGCTGGCACAAATGCCTCCCTGATCGGCATGAACGACTTCACCGGCAAGCAGCGGAACTTTGGTGGGGTCAAGCCCCAGATCGGTTATCAGGTTGTTGTAAACTCCCTTGACTTTTGCAGGCCATTGACTGTCACCCGTATTTGACTCACCCTGATGCAACAGAATGCCCTTGATTACTCCATCTTTCTTTGCCAGTTTGGCCATTTCAACCAAACGCGCGTAAGGATTTCCACTGTATTCGGCGATGATGTTTTTCAGCCAGGTTTCTGTGATCGATGAAACATACGCCGTATAGTTAACTTTGTCGAACAGTTCGATTTTGCAGCCGCCCACAGAAACATTGATTACACCCACTTTGACGTTTGTTGGAAGGTTTGCAATCATCGTTCTGCCAAAATAATCGACAGGCGAGAGACCCGTCCCACATCGGGTCAAAGGAGGAACAGCGGTGTACCATTTCCCTTTAGTCCTTACCAGATTTGAACAATCCACAGCCTCCATAACTCTGAAACGACTGTCCACAGTCTTGTCTATAGTTTCAATTGTTCCCGCACCCTCCATGTTTGACTGTCCGAAACACAGGTAAATATGGAAATCCGGATCTTGCGAAAAAGCATTCATGCCCAACAGGATCAATCCAATCAGTAAACGTGTATGTTTTTTTTGCTTTCTCATAACACTTTAATTGTAAGCTCTTATCAGTTATTTTGTTTTTTTTGAATATCCGTTTATTTACCTAAACAGTTTAATGTTGAGGCGATATCCTTTGCCGTTGACTTCAGTCAACGGGTAAAATGAAGATGCGAGATCTGGGCTTTAGCCCTAAAGGCTGTGGCTAAAGCCATTAGCTTCGCTCAGCATTCGCTCCGTCAGCTGAAGCTGACGGCAAATTATATCTTCGGTACACAATCGAATACTCATTAATTATTTGCAAATGCCGGTTTCCCTTTTCCCCACCACCCAAACCAGCGGGAATAATCAACTTGTGGATATGGACTGATAGTGACATTTGTATTTGCTGATGTATTTCCAAGAAGGAACTTTTCCACAAAAGCTTCCACTTCCGGATATTGACTTTTAGGGAGCTGGCAGTGTCCATGCCCGGCCACAATCGAAAACCCAAAGCGATCGGGTATGCCAAAAGTTTTCCAGACTTCGTGTGCTGCCCGGCAAGATACATAGCCCGATTCATCAGCAAGCCAAACAAAGTCTGGGTTTCCAAGCACGAGCAACGCGCGGGGCGCTATCATAGCCATCAACTCATGATGATCGAATGGCAGTTTCGAAACATTCTTATCTGAAAATTGAAACATACTCTCCTGAAACCAGACATGACTGGTAGCGCCCAGTGTTTCCACTTTAACGGGCAACGACTGTGAAATGCGCCAGGCTGCGGCCCCACCACCACCGGATTCCTGAGCAATTGTCAGCGCAATTCGCTCATCGAAAGCTGCTGCAAAAAGCGCCATTTTTCCGGCAAATGAGCAACCGGTTATTGCCAGATGTTTTAAATCGATGGGAAGTTCTTTCGAAACCAGCTCCAGTCCATCAATCAGGCGACTGACTCCCCATGGCCAGGCGGAGTAAGCTCCCATTGAAACGAGTTCAGGATAAAGCTGGTTGATTGGTTCATTTCCCCTTTTCTGGTTATGAGCCATTACCTGTGTGAAATTAAAAGGGATTTGCGCAATACCGCGACCGGCAAATATTTCTGCCGGCAAACTGCCCGAACCACGTCCAATCCCGATCACTGCCGGGAATGGACCTTTCCCTTCAGGAAGAGTGATTTTGGACGTCAGCGTGAGCGTTTTCCCGTTCTCGGTAACATGAACTTTGAGTGTGTCTCCGGAATAACTGGCAGTTATGGTGTCCGGACGATCAGGCTTTTTGCCGATCTCATAATGCTGTATTTCAGCGCCAATCTCGGCACGACGGCGACTCCAGTTTTTGAATTTGGTTGAACGTTCCTTGCCATCTGACCACTCAAATGGATCGGTTAGTGGCTCAATAACCGGAAGTTGTTCTATTGTGGGTAAAACCGGCTTGGAAAATTTTAAGCCAGTGTTCTCAACTCCATAAACAAGAGGAATTTTTTGAGCGGATAAACTTAGGCTC
>CAMDGL010000197.1 GCA_945897845.1 Chitinophaga pinensis
CGGTATGGTGGAATGAAATGAATTTTTCGGCCTGATGAAATCGCTTTTTCAATGACCTGCTGAAGATTTTTGAAAGGTTCTGTTTTGGAAATGCCAACTTTTTCGGCTTTCTCTTTCAGGGCAATTTGTGGGCCCATCCAAATGATGTCTTCAATTTCAACATCATCGCCAAAAACGATTTCTTCTCCTGATTCCGTGTCAATAACTCCGGCAAGTTTCTGGAAATCCAATCCGAAGAAATATAGAAAAGAACTGTCCTGTCTGAAATAGTAGGTATTGTCGGCATAATTCATGGGTGAATCAACATTTCCCAATAATAAAATTAAACCGTCCGAAATTTTTTGTTTCAACTTTTGACGGCGATCAATATAGGTTTCACGATTAAACATTTTTGTCTGGATTTAAAATTTTGTGGCGAAAGATAACGAAATTAGATAAAACATCGGGTTGTATGCAAGCATTGGATGTGCTGTACACCATATAAAAAGATAAAAATCACCATGAAAAATTACTAACCGGAACATAAATAATTCGTACATTCAACCGACCATTAATCCATAAAGCTATGAACAATACATTAATGACTTACCTGAACAAAAGGCTGCACCAGAACGACCCCAAATATCCGGCAGCCAATATTCATCCCGGACCTGTAATTTGCATTTCCAGAGAGGTTGGATGTGGGGGAGTTGCCATGGCTAAATCACTTGCTGCTGAGCTTGATAAACTAACATTTTGTAAAAAATGGAAGGTAGTGAGTAAAGAAATTCTGGAGGAAAGTGCCCGCGAGTTAAATATGGAAACGTCAAAACTCCGGAATATCATGAAAGAAGCTGATCGGGGGGCGTTTGATGATATTTTGAGCGCTTTTAGTGAAAAAAGATTTAAAAGCGATCGGAAAATCAACAAAACAATCATTGAACTGATTTCCAGTTTTGCAAACGACGGTCATTACATTATTGTGGGTCGCGCCGGACATATCATTGCCCGCGATATTGAGAAATCACTTTTCATAAAGCTGACTGCTCCCCACGATTGGCGGGTAAAGCAAATCATGGAAAAAAATAACCTCAATATGAGGGAAGCAATCGATTTTATAGATAAAACCGAAAAAGAACGGCAGAGCTTTATCAAGCGAATTTCCACCGAAATAAACGTTGAAGTTGATTTTGACCTGACAATCAACTTGTCGAAACTGACTACAAACGATGCGATCGATCTCATTAAGCACGTCTCTCAAACCAAAGGATTGATCGAGCCAAATAGGAGCAAGGTAGAAGTATTTTAAGGTTGTAATAATAAAAAACTATTTTTAATCAGGGTTTCACGCCACGTGAAGCCCTGGTTTGTTTTATGCTTTTTTATTTACCCAATTTACCATACTTTTGCGGCTCAATAAAAACATAAAATGAAGAACAAAGCATGGCTACCAATGGGGGCAGCTATTTTGTCGATGATATTCTGGAGCTTTTCGTTTGTATGGATCAAAATTGTTTACGAAGCCTACGGCCCACTAACTACTATTTTATTCCGGTTGATTATTTCCACAGGTTTATTGCTGGTCTTCACTGTTCTTTCCCGTAAACTTCAAAAAATAAAAGCCGGTGACCTGAAACTTTTCATTTTAATGGCATTCTTCGAACCCTTCCTCTATTTCATGGGCGAAAGCTATGGTTTACTGTATGTTTCGTCAACCGTTGCTTCAGTAATTGTTGCCACTATTCCGCTGTTCTCGCCCATCGCCGCATGGTATTTTTACAAAGAAAAACTTAGCAGGACCAATCTTTACGGCCTGTTTATAACCTTTATGGGGGTCAGTTTGGTTGTTTTGGATACCTCTTTCAATTTTACAGCTTCACCGTTGGGTGTTTCGCTCGAATTTCTGGCAGTTTTGGGTGCAATCGGGTATGCCAGTATTTTAAAAGGCATTTCGCACCGCTACAATACTTTTACCATCATCACCTATCAAAACATGATTGGAGTATTGTTTTTTCTACCTTTCTGGCTGGGTTTCGAAATGACGGATTTCACACAGATACCATTTCATGCAAAAGCTTTCTGGGCAATTGTGAAACTCGCCATCTTTGCCTCCACCTTCGCGTTTATACTTTTTACTTATAGTGTGCGCAACATGGGAATCAACAAATCAAATATTTTCATCAACATTATTCCTGTATTCGTGGCCGTTTTTGCCTACATCATTTTGGGCGACGAACTCAATTTCCATCAAATGATCGGTATTGCCATTGTAATTTCAGGATTATTTTTGGCCCAAATTAACTGGAAACGTAAAAAGAATGGAACACCCCCAATATATCAGGCCTGAAAAATTGAAAGAGCTGACGGCCAACCGAAAGCAGGAATTTACGGCATTTTTCAAAAAGCTGAAGGCCAAAAAACCCAAAAATCTGGACGATTTGTTTCACGAACTTCACGTTGAGGCTTTCGATCAGTTTGATTGCCTGACCTGCGCGAATTGCTGTTCGACAATCAGTCCGGTTATTACTGAAAAAGACATTGAAAAACTGGCAAAGCGCCTGAAAATAAAACCTGTTGATTTCGTTGTGCAAAATTTATACATCGATGAAGACAAGGATTACGTGTTCAGGCAAACGCCCTGTCCGTTTCTGATGCCCGACAATTACTGCATGGTTTATGAAGACAGACCCAAAGCCTGCCGCGAATATCCGCACACCGACCGCAAACGCATGTATCAGATTTTAAACCTGACACATAAAAATTGTGAGGTTTGTCCGGTCGTTTATTGCATTACCGGCGAACTGGTCAAAAATCAGAAATAAACATTGCAATAAATTAACCTGACTGCAATAAATGTTGGCAAATAATTGCCGTAATTTCGGCTTGAAAACAGAATTCAATCAAACAGAAAAATGGAATTAGGAGAACACATTATTATAGGTGGAGAAGAATGGTGCGCATTCCCTGGTTTGAACATTCCGGCGATCAAAGCAAGGGTCGATTCAGGCGCGAAAACCTCTACGATACATGCAAGCAACATCCACAAATTCATGCGAAAAGGTGAAAAATGGGTCAGTTTCGAGGTTCACCCCATTCAGGATTCACGGCGGATAACGCTCCATTGCAAAGCAAAAGTGGTCGATCACCGGAATATAAAAAGCTCAAGCGGAATTTCTGAAAAACGCTTTGTGATTCAATCGACCATGAAAATCGGCAATTTTCAGTGGAACATCGAATTGACTTTGGCCAACCGCGATTCGATGGGATTCCGCATGTTGCTCGGGCGGGAAGCGATGGAAAACCGCGTGTTTGTCGATCCGGCAAACAGTTTCCTGCTGGGCGATTATTCAGCCGAAAAAATCAGCGAGTTGTACCAGCATTTCAAGGATGTCCGCAGCGGATTGAGAATTGGTGTACTTGCGAGTAATCCTGATTTGTACAGCAACAAACGAATCATTGAAGCCGGAGAAGAACGCGGTCATGAAATGGTTTTCCTGAATGTTCAGCAATGTTACATGAAGCTCGATGCCACCAACCCGGAGGTTCGTTTCCGCGGGGGCCGCAGCCTGAACAATCTGGACGCGATCATTCCACGGATAAGGCCAAATCTGACATTTTATGGTTGTGCTTTGATCAGGCAATTTGATTCACTCGGTATTTTTTGCGCCAACTCATGGGAATCAATCGGACGGTCGCGCGACAAACTTTTTTCGTCGCAGTTGTTTTCACAGAACGGAATTCAAATTCCAATCACCGGTTTTGCCAAATCGCCACTCGACACTACCGACCTGATAAGCATGGTAAACGGAGCGCCACTGATCATCAAATTGCTGGAAGGAACACAGGGAAAAGGAGTTGTTCTGGCCGAAAATTCGAAAGCAGCCGAGAGTGTGATCAATGCTTTTAAAAGCCTTAATGCCAACATTCTGGTTCAGGAATTCATTAAAGAAGCCGGAGGAAAAGACATTCGCTGCTTTGTGATCGACGGCAAAGTGGTTGCATCCATCCAGCGCGAAGCAGCAAAAGGCGAATTCAGGGCAAATTTGCACCAGGGCGGAACCGCTTCAATAATAAAAATAACTGCCGAAGAGAAAAAGCTGGCAGTAAAAGCGGCCAAAGTACTCGGACTTCAAATCGCCGGAGTCGATATTATCCGGTCGAACAAAGGGCCGCTGGTGCTCGAGGTAAACTCGTCGCCCGGACTGGAAGGCATTGAAACTGCCACAGGAAAAGACATTGCAGGCATGATGATTCTGGCAATAGAACGTCAGTTGGGCTGGCAGCCGGAACCTGCAATAAAGGAACTCGCTTTTGAAACAGAAGAATTGAATTAAACTAAAGTTAATAAAAGAGAATGCTTGCAGGGCATGTTAGGTTGTTAAAAAGGCTTTTTCTACTTTTGATAAAATTTTAAAAAACTATTAAAACCCATTGATAATGAGAAAAAAGATTGTTGCCGGAAACTGGAAATGTAACACCACCGTTCAGGAAGGTGTTGAACTTGCAAAAGCAGTAAGCGAATTAGTTGCCAATTCAGGTGTGAAAAATGTTGTGGTAGTTCTTGGAACTCCTTTTACCCACATTACCAGCGTTGTAGCTGCTGTTGACACCAAACTGATTGATGTTGCCGCACAAAACTGCGCAGCTGAAGCCAAAGGTGCTTTTACCGGCGAAGTTTCGGCTGCAATGGTTAAATCAACCGGCGCAACCCACGTAATTTTAGGACACTCTGAACGCCGCGAATATTACGGTGAAACCAGTGAGACGCTGAACAAAAAAGTTGCACTTGCCCTTGCAAACGGCATAACACCAATTTATTGCTGTGGCGAAGCGCTTGCAATCCGCGAAGCCAACGAACAAAACGCATACGTTAAAACTCAGTTGGAAGAAACAATTTTTAACCTGAGCGTTGAAGATTTCTCGAAACTGGCCATTGCTTACGAACCTATCTGGGCCATCGGAACTGGTGTAACTGCTTCTACTGCACAGGCACAGGAAATGCTGGCTTACATTCGTGGCTTGATTGCCGACAAATTCGGAAAAGCCGTTGCTGAAGAAACTTCCATTCTATACGGAGGTAGCTGCAATGCAAAGAATGCTCCTGAATTGTTTTCGCAGCCAGACATTGACGGCGGTTTGATTGGTGGTGCTTCTCTGAAAGCTGAAGATTTCCTCGGAATAATTACTGCATACTAAAAAAAGTTAGAAGACCGAAGACAGAACACAAGGCCGGTTGGGAATTTCTCCTGACCGGCTTTTTTTTTGAATGAAGCAGCCCCGAAAAGAGTCAAAACAAATACGGTTTGGTACTATTTGCATGCAAAATCAAAAGGATATTACTTTTTTTAACAAACAATAAATTTATATTTGTATGCAAATAACCGTTACCACAAAAAAAACCAACTTAATAACCTGTAAGAACATGAAAAACACCACCATACCCCCAAAAACTCGGTATATCCATCGTTTCCAAGATATATTCGCATAAAACTAATGCTGATGTATCCACAACTCAGGGGATATACAGGTGTTGTGGGTAAGGTTAAGGGCGACACAGAGTATTTACAATTTTAATTTAAATATTATGACAACATTAGACCCCAAGGTCTTCATTAAGAATGTCTTTATTGACGAATTAGGTAGTATGATTAACGAACATCCCTATATCTCATTTATTTTAATGGGAGTTGGAATTGAGTTTTTAGGAAAATGTAATGACAAAAGTCTTGCTAGCTGGAATGTAAGTGGACGATCTAAAATGGATTTTGAGAATGCAGTAAAAAACTTACCTGGACTACAAAATTATGAAAGTTATCTAACTACTTGTGACTTATATGGTTCATTAAGATGTGGACTTGCTCATGCAGCTTCTCCAAAATTCTCAATTACTCTTTCAAGTAAGCTGGAACTTGGACATTTGGTAGAGGACAATGGTCGGTTAAATTTGAAAGTTGAAGACTTTTATAGTGATTTTAAAACTGCTTGTGAATTTGTAATTAGTGACTCATATCCAACAGGCAATAAAATGGAAATTCCATTTCTTCAAATACCAGATCCAGATTTCATTTCTGGGTCATTAAATGCAGTATCTGGGACAACTTATACAACTCTCTCATAATAACATTGGATTTGTGCATGGTATATATCAAATATTGAATAATCTGACAGGTGATTGCTATATCGGCAGTGCAGTTGATTTAAGAAAAAGAACAAACCAACACCTTTCTCTTTTGCGAAATAATCAATCAAAGCATTTTCACTTACAGAGAGCGTGGAACAAATATGGTGCAGACTGCTTTGAAGTCATCTTTCTTGAAATATTACAAAATAAAAATTCTCTTATTTCCAGAGAGCAATTCTATATTGACACAATTCAACCAAAATATAACATAAGAATTGTGGCAGAATCAAATTTAGGATTAAAAGATTCAGAGGAGATAAAGATAAAAAAGAGTTTGGTTGCAAAACAGCGTGGACAAAATGATAAGCAATTGAATTCATTAAAAATAGCTCAACAAAATCGAATAGGAAAGCAAGTTACTGGAAAGGTAAAAGAGTCACTTAAATTAGGACCTATTTCAATGCTAGGGAAACCTAAAAATGACTCTACAAAAGAAAAAATTAGACAAAGCAAAATTGGAAGTAAAAACTATATGTTTGGAATTTCTCAAGAGAAACATCCATCCTCCAAAAAAGTGAGAAATATTATTAGTGGTGAAATTTACGCTTCAGCCAAACAATGTGCATTGGAACTTGGAAAAAGCTACGTGCATATTAATATGATTTTACGTGGACTGAGAAATAATACGTTAAATATTGAGTATTTTGACTAAAGAACCCAGCCCATAACTTTTAGCTACCCGTCAAGTGCGGCAGCAGTGGTTTTCGGTGTGCATCTTTCCGCTCAATCCCGATTAACCGGGATTGATCCCGATACATCAGGACAAGACACATCTGCTGTAAATTCCGACGGTGGGTGTAAGTGTAAGACCCTGCTATCTTGAAAGTTGACAATAATAACGTACATTTACGACTTAAATAAGTAAAGACTTAGGACAAAATTTAATGGATAATTTTGAAGAATATTTACGACAAGGTGAACCCAACAAAGCAGAAAAAGCAAAAGTTTGGAAAATCGCTATCGGATTGCAACAAGTTGATGGGTTAACGCCTTCTGACTATTTGATAGCAACTGCTAAGCAGAACATTGAAGGCGACATTTCCATTGATGAGGTAAAACAACTAATAGACAGCTATTACAAGCAACATCCTGAAAAAGAGACCGAAAACCGCACCGAAGAAGCCGACAAAGTATCGGCACAAATTGCCGAAATATTAAGCGAACAAACCTTTACGTTTTCGCCAGCCGAATATCTTACTATTCATCGCAGGTTATTTCAAGACATTTACAGCCATGCAGGCAAAATCCG
>CAMDGL010000198.1 GCA_945897845.1 Chitinophaga pinensis
AGATCGGGACGCGCTTCTTTGTGGATGGTATCAACAATTTTGGAAAGGCTCTGCCAGGCCAGATATCCTGAAACAATGACTGCCGCAGCAATGCCGAGGGTTAAAATAGTAACCTGTATTTCAATCCTTAATTTCTTCATTAAATGGATGCCAGTTAATAGTATTTGCTTTCCTTCAGTGTTTCATAGATGGTAGTTACCATCAGCAACATCAGGAATAAATACGAAAAGTCTTCGACGGGGATGTTTAGGATTCTGATATTCAGGATGTGTGCTGAATTGTATTCGACAACAGGCAAGGATGTTAATATTCCGTTAACGACTAAAAACGGGAGCAGCGAAACAAAATAGGCAAAATAAAATTTGGTAATGTGTGGTTTGAATCTGTTTCTGAAAACGGTATATCCCAAATAAACGGTTGAAAATAGAAATGTCAGGAAAGTGTATGCCTGATGCCTGAAAAAGTAACTGATCAGCGCGAACCCGACTATCAGGATTAGGCTGAGCACCAGAAAAGGATTGGCATATTCGTATTTCTTCAGGTAAAATTTCAGGACTTCATAAATAAATACACACGAATATGGAACGACAATGAAGAAAAGCCATTCTTCGATAGGCATTCCCATAAAATTTTTTCCGATGGTGTATTCAGGATTAAAACTCCAAATCTGGGCCGCAGTAAATTTGATGTCCCACACCCAAAAGATAGCAGCGGTAAGTAAAATAGCAGGAAGGATGTATTTCAGGTTTTTATAATACTGAACATTTTTGTCGAAACTAAGCGCCAATGGCACCGCTATTGAAGCGATCAGCAAAAGCAGGTAGGTATAATTCTTGAATTCCATTGTAGCAACTGTGGTTTAAAAATATATTTCAGGAACAAAGATAAACGAATCACCGACGTAATTTGTTTGGGCACTTCGGGAGAACACAATAAAAAAGGCGCCTATCAGAAATAGGCACCTTTTTGAGAGAGAAAATTAGTTATTAAAATATTAATGAAAAGGAAATTGTATCGACAAATTCAACTCAAACCTTTTCCAATTTAATTTTTATCGTCTTCTTTTGGATTTGAATTCCATAATCTGATATCCGATCCCGAATGCAAAAGTAAAAGTGTCTTTTCCATAGGTTTCGTTGTATGGGCCGAATGTTTTAGCAAGGTCATCGAAATCTGCTGTAAAAGTTTTAGATTCATCTTTGTAAGTTGTAAGCATTGCACCGGCATCAAGAACCAGTCGGTCGCTCAGGTTCCATTGAAAACCCAGACCAACAGTATATGAGTCGTTGCTGTAACTGAAATCACTTTGGTATTGCTCGCTTACTCCGGTATTTGAGTTCAAATAGCCAGCGCTTAAAGCAAAGTTGTCCATTAATTTATATTCCAATCCGAAAGCCATCTCAATATAATTCTGGTCGATGGTACGTTCTTGTTTGTAAACATTTCCACCCCAATTTACATTTTTATCCAAATACATGTTGAACGATCCTGAAGCTTTTAGTTTATCAGTAACCATGTAATCTGCTCCCGCTGCTATTATTGAAGGCAAGTCGCTTCTGCTTTCTTCACCATCGGTAAAAAGTCCTGTTCCGTCAACTACGGTCGCATTGGTGAGTTTCAAGGTGGTTTGATGCTCATATTTTAATCCGATATTCAATTTGTCCATATGAATGTCAATTCCAATAATCGGCGTAAAGCCAGTCCCTGTTTGTTTTGTATCAACAGTCTTGTCTTTGGTTGCGAGCGAATTCGTTTCCATTGTTGCTGCACTGCCATTAAATCCGGCTGCAACAGCAGTAAGTGTGGCTGCGGCCGTTCCGATATTCATTCCGGTTGTGCTTATTCCTGCTGCACCAAGTAATTGTGTAACCGCTGAAACTGTGGTAGCAGGCAGTGCACTCAGTGGTGTCGCTGCGGGTGTGCCTCCGCTAATTGCGTTTGACAAGCCAGTAGAGACAGCAATTGAATTTGTTGCCATACCCTTTAAAAAAGTATTTCCGGCAGCAAAGAATTCAGTTGCTGAAACCATTGATCCATTATAAGATGCTCCAAAAGCAGGTTGTTTTGGATTAATCATTATGTCTTTCAAATAACCATTGTAGGTATTGTTTGCCATTATCACCCTGACACCTGCTGAAATAGAAATAATATCGTTGATGGCATAACTTCCATTGAATTGGGCACCCCAAAAAACACTTGAACCTTCAAACTGAATATTACTAGAATATTCAGTTGTTGGAATTCCGCTGGATGTCAATCCCATGGGAATAGAGGATATAAGTTTTTCAAAGCTGGGCAATCCTTTGTTGTATTTGGCGCTTCCCCCTCCGCCATTTGGGCCAAAGCCGGCAGAAATGGCCAGGTTATTTAATTTGTAAACGGCAAAAGCAGTCGGGAAAACCGGTGCGAGTACTTCTCCTTTGTAGGTGTTTTCATTAAGATAGGGGAATTCACTGTTAATCGTTCGGTTCTGAAAAATACTCTGATTGTGAACTCCAAAGTAGAAACCGTTTTTCATTTGGGTTAGTCCTGCCGGATTAAAATACACCGCATCCAGATCGGTGGAGGCATTCCTGGAAAGCATACGCACAAATTGTGCACTTTGGTTGGTATTAGTTAAAATACCGCCGGCATAAGCTAAGTTCGCAAGCAAAAATGCTCCAGCTATTAGAACAGCAATTTTCTTCATCTTTTAGTTTTTTTAAGATTTGGGAAATCAAAAATATAAATATTTATTACTAAAAAAATAAAATGCCTGTAAATCAGCATTATAAAAATATTTGAACAAAAGGCTTTATTGTTCATGAAAAACAAAGCCCGACATAAAGGTGCCGGGCTAATTAAATATATTGATAGAAGTTATCTACAAATGAATCACTTCGCCATAAGCGGCGGCTGCGGCTTCCATAATGGCTTCGCTCATGGTTGGGTGTGGGTGAATTGATTTGATCAGTTCGTGACCGGTAATTTCAAGTTTTTTGGCGACTACCAGTTCCGCAATCATTTCGGTGACATTTGCCCCAATCAGATGGGCGCCAAGCAATTCGCCATATTTGGCATCGAAAATAAGCTTTACAAAACCATCTTTTTGCCCCGAAGCGCTTGCTTTTCCGCTGGCTGAGAATGGAAATTTGCCAACCTTAATCTCGAGACCGGCTGCTTTTGCTTTCGCTTCGGTCATTCCGAGCGATGCAACTTCAGGATTGGTATAGGTACATCCCGGAATGGTTGAATAGTCGATGGGGTGGGGGTTCAATCCAGCGATTTTCTCCACGCAAACGATTCCTTCTGCCGATGCAACATGGGCCAGTGCTGGTCCGGCAATAATATCGCCGATGGCAAAAACTGTCTCAACATTGGTCTGGTAAAATTCGTTCACCTTCACCCTGCCGTTTTCAAGCACAATTCCCAGGTCTTCAAGTCCAATATTTTCGAGATTCGGAGCAATTCCGACGGCTGACAATACGATTTCAGCTTCGATGATTTCTTCGCCTTTCTTTGTTTTTACGGTTACTTTACACATTTTTCCTGAAGTGTCAACCGATTCGACAGAAGCGCTGGTCAGCACTTTCATCTTCATTTTTTTGAATGAACGTTCAAGCATTTTTGAAACTTCTTCGTCTTCATTCGGAACCACATTGGGCAAAAATTCAATCAAAGTTACTTCGGTGCCGATGCTTTGGTAGAAATAGGCAAATTCGCTTCCGATTGCTCCCGAACCAACTACCACCATTGACTTTGGCTGTTTTGGCAAGGTCATGGCTTCGCGGTATCCGATGATTTTTTCACCATCCTGCTCAAGGTTTGGCAATTCGCGCGAACGGGCTCCGGTGGCAAGGATGATGTTTTTGGCCGAATGAAGTGTCCGTTTGCCGGTTTCGTCGGTCACTTCAACCGAATTTTTATCGACCAACCTGCCGTATCCGTTAATTTCCTCGATCTTATTTTTTGTAAACAGATATTGTATCCCTTTGCTCATTCCGTCGGCAACGCCCCTGCTGCGTTTTACCATTGCCCCAAAGTCAGGTTTAATTTCTCCTGAAATGGTGACTCCGTAATCGGCGGCATGAACTGCATATTCGTAGGCCTGTGCACTTTTCAGGAGCGATTTGGTTGGAATGCAACCCCAGTTGAGGCAAATGCCACCCAGGTTTTCTTTCTCAACAACTCCTACATTCAGGCCAAGTTGAGCAGCTCTGATGGCGGCTACATATCCGCCCGGACCGCTACCTAAAACTATTAAATCGTAACTCATATTTAATGGATTAATTTGATTAAACAAACAGCATTATAACACCCCGGAACGTTAAAAGTTTTTTCAGGAGACAATAATTCAGGACTTATAGAAAAAGCAAAAGCCACCCGTGAGTGACTTTTGCTGTAATCAAATTTCATTTAAAACTGAAGTTGTGTAAGCTCTTTTCCAATGCTTTGAATGGCCGTGGTAATGCGTAATGCTTGCTTCTCCGACATTGTTTTTTCGCCCCTGACATATTGGTTCAGCAAGGCGCGGTTCATACCTGCACGCTCTGATACTCCTTTGACAGTGAGCGGAAAATGCTCAAACAGATCCTGTATATTAATATGCAGTTCAAGTTCGTATTCACCGCTGACTAATTCGTTTGCTATTTTCTCATCATCTTCGAGCATACTTTCCAAATGCAGGTCAATTGCTTCACGAATGTTGAGTTTCAATTCTTCAAGACTTTCGCCACCAGAGAAACATCCGGGCAGACTTGTTATCTCAGCCCACCAACCATCTTTATTTGGACGGACTATTACATCTACTTTGCACATATAATTACCTCCTAATCGTTAAAAGGAGAGGCTACTTAAGCCCCGCCTGTTTTAGAATTGAACTTTCGAGCCATTTCGGAACATCTTTATTACCATGGTAAGGAATGGTAACCGCTCCTTTCTTCACCGGGTGCTTAAACTGGATATGGCTTCCTTTCTGTCTTACCCTTTCCCAGCCGTCTTCCTCAATGAATTTTATGATTTCGTCGGTTTTCATGATTCAAAAGTAACATTTATGATACTTTCATGCAAGATTTAAAGTAACTATTTTGATACATTTATCTGCAATTACTCAGGAAACAGTTCGCTAAGTTTTGCGGCGAGTTGTTCGCTTCTCAATCCTTTTGCGATTATTTTACCTTCTTTGTCGAGTAGGTAGGTCTGTGGAATTGAGTTTACCGAATAAAGGCGTGCAGCGGTGTTCTGCCAAAACTGAAGGTCGGAAACATGTACCCAGCTCAACTGGTCGTCTTTGATGGCCTGAACCCATTCTTCCTGGGCGCGGTCGAGCGAAACGCCAATGATTTCGAACCCTTTTGAATTGTATTTCTGGTAAAGTTTCACAACATTCGGGTTTTCCTGACGGCAGGGAGCACACCATGAAGCCCAGAAATCGATCATTACCACTTTGCCACGCAACGACGACAACGCTATCGGATTACCTGCCGGATCGTTCATGGTAAAATCAGGTGCTACCACGCCAATTGCTGTTTTCTTCATGGCATCGGCAATTTCTTTTACCTTCACTACATATTCAGATGCACTGATTTCAGCCGGAAAATTAGCAATGATGGCATCCAACTCTGCACTTTCCAGTTCGTTTGCAAGTTGCACCAGAGTGATGTAAGCAGCAACCACCGAGCTGTTGTGTTCTTTTACAAAGTTTTTTGTGAATACCTTCATGTCTTCAATCATCGCTTTGTAGTCGATCTCAGCTTTTTTTGCTTCATCGGCATTTCCTGATTGCATGGCCGATTGGTATTTTTGCTGAAGTTCCTGAACCTGTTTGTTCAGCTTTTCGAGTTCGGTAAGGTAAACCTGGAAAATATCCTGGCTTGGAGAGCCTGTGATTTTGGTTGCGCGAAGGCTGTCTTTATTGGCAACCACTTTAATTTTTGCATTGTCAAGAAACATTTGTGCGAAATAATCCTGCTCATTCAAGCGCAGAATGCGGATGTCAGGCAATTCCATTTTTCCGGTAAAAGCAAATTTACCATCAACTACATCAGCGGTATCAATACTTTGCGGGCGGCCATCCACAATTTTTTCCAGATATACTTTACCGGTTTCTACTCCGGCGATGGTGCCTTTGATCGAAAATTCATCTTTTGCCGTTTGACAGGAAAAAACCGTCAGGGCCAATACCAAAATTGCGAATAAATTTCTCATTGAATTAAATATTAAATTGTTTTTAAATGTTCTTTTTAATTTGATCGTATAAATCGAGTAATTTTTTTGCTGCAACAAACGAGGAGATTTCTTCTTTCAATACTTTCTTCTCCGATTCCTCCATTAAAGTCATTATTTGTTCATTCTGATAAAAGCTGTTCCGCAGATGTTCGTTGATCGTTTCGTACATCCAGAATTTCGACTGCTCGTTTCTTTTGTGCTGAAAATAACTGTTGCTTTTTGCAAGCGCCAGATACTCATCAATCGTTTCCCAAATTTCGGTGATCCCTGTTTTCAGGTAGGCCGAACAGGTCAGTACTTTGGGTTTCCATCCTGAATCGGTTGCAGGGAACAGGTGCAATGCGTTCATATACTGAACGCGTGCCAGACCTGCTTTTTCGATGTTGTTCCCGTCGGCTTTGTTAATTGTAATTGCATCGGCCATTTCCATGATGCCGCGTTTGATGCCCTGCAATTCGTCGCCTGCACCGGCCAGCATCAGCAAAAGAAAAAAATCGACCATCGAATGAACGGCTGTTTCGCTTTGGCCGACCCCAACCGTTTCAATAAAAATATGATTGAATCCGGCGGCTTCGCAAAGCACAATGGTTTCGCGTGTTTTCCGGGCAACTCCGCCCAGCGAACCTGCCGATGGGGAAGGACGGATGTAGGCATTCGGGTCGATGGAAAGGTCTTCCATCCGGGTTTTGTCGCCCATGATGCTGCCTTTTGTTCGTTCGCTGCTGGGATCAATGGCCAAAACGGCGAGCTTATTTCCTTTGGAAGTAATGTGTTTCCCCATTGCTTCGATGAAGGTGCTTTTTCCAACACCCGGCACACCGGTAATTCCTATCCTGACCGAATTTCCGCTGAAAGGCAAACATTTTACAATTATGTCCTGTGCAATTTCCTGGTGTTCAGGCTTTGAACTTTCGATTAGTGTGACTGCCTGACTAAGTATTGTAATGTCACCGTTCAGGATACCATCCACAAATTGTTGAACCGTAAGGGAGCTTTTTTTCTTGTGCTTCAGAAACCGTTTAACCGAATCGGTATTCACCGAAGGCAATCGTTCAATGCCCTGATTTACATTTAATCCTGAGTACTCAGGGCTGTTTTCTATATGGGAATGGAAGTGATCTCCAATCATGTTTCGAAATTTTATGCGAATGTAGTTATC
>CAMDGL010000199.1 GCA_945897845.1 Chitinophaga pinensis
CTTGCTCCAACAATCATATTTTTGATACGGCCTTTGATGTACAGGTTGCCGCCTTTGTCGAAATAGCCCAGGTCGCCGGTTTTCAGCCATCCGTCTTCGGTAAATGTTTCTTTGGTTATTACAGGTTCTTTGTAGTACCCAAGCATCACATTTTCACCTTTTGCCTGAATTTCTCCCTGCCCGGTTTTTTTGTCAGCGTTGGCAATTCGCAATTGTACGCCAGGCATGCACGGCCCTGTTGATAAAAACCTGGTTTTTCCCACTCCTGCTCCTGCCAGCAATGGTGACGATTCTGTCATTCCGTAGCCAATTGCCAGTGGAAATCCGCCTTCCATAAGGAAGCGTTCTACGTTGTCGTCCAGTTTTGCACCCCCGACCCCGAAGAACTTCAGTTGGCCACCAAAAGTTTCATAAAGCTTTTTGCCTGCCACTTTGTTCAGTAGTTTCCTGAAAGGTGCGACCTTGTACAAAACCCGGGTTATGAATTTGCTGTTTATTTGGGGCAATATCTTGGTTTTGTAAATCTTTTCAACAATCAAAGGAACGATCAGCATGATGGTTGGACGAACCTGTTTGAGTGCGGCAAGCAAAACCGATGCAATTGGAGGCTTTTGCAGGTAATGTACTGATGCGCCATATTTGACAGGCAAAATAAGCACCAGTGTATTTTCGAGTGTATGTGATAGCGGAAGTATGGAAAGAAACCGGTCGGACGGGAAAATATTCTGAAGTAGCCAGCATTGCTGGGCAGTCCACACAATGTTTTTATGGGTCAGCATTACGCCTTTTGACTTGCCTGTCGTACCTGATGTATAAATAATGGAAGCCAGATCCTGTTCGTCAATCTTTTCATACACGAACTTTTTTGCATCCATTTGGTCGAAAACAGGTTGACTGGTCTCTGATACAACCAAGAATTTTTCAATCTGAATAATTTTCAAACCCGGATCTGGATTCAATTTGCCAATGAGGGATTCCGAAACATAAATGGCGGAAACCTCAGAATGCGCTATTATATTTTTTATTTCATTCGGGTGAAAATCAGGAAGAATGGGAACAACAACAGCTCCGGTTATGCTGGCTGCAAAAAATGCAATTCCCCACTGTGGCATATTCAGACTCAGTATTGCAACTTTGTCACCTTTTTTAACTCCAATGGCCTGAAGTTGAAGTGCTGCTTTTTTTACATCAATTTCAAGTTGAGCATAAGTTCTGTTTTCTTCGCCGACAAATACCAATGACTGATGCGTTGCAAAATCTTTAAAACTGGCTTGCAGCATTGCAGGAATCGTCAAAAAATCTAGCCTTCCCATAATTTATTGTTTTAATAAGCAATTGTTTTTCAGCATAAAATATTTAACCTGCCAAAAATATATAAATGTTCTATCATGGGTTTAAATATTAACAACAATTAAGCTTTGACGCATTTTATTTGCTGGTTCTCCAATTATTTTTCGAATTCCTGAATGGTTTCGTCGGAGTCTTTTGTTTTGTTTTCATGAATGATAAATAAAATTCAGGAAATATTCAGGAAATAGCCTTTAAATGATATAAATTTGGAACAAATGGAAAGATCGGAAATCATACAAGCAACGGAGGAATTTATAGCCCGGGAATTTGCTTCTGAAGGCAGTGGGCACGACTGGTTTCATGTTGATCGGGTGCGCAGGCTGGCGCTTCGTATGGGTAAAGCAGAAGGATGTGACCTTTTTATTGCCGAAATAGCTGCATTACTGCACGATCTGGATGATTACAAAATATCTGGATCGGAATCAAAAGTTCCGTTGAAAGCGAAACGCTGGCTTTCAGCAATGGAAATGGAAGCCGACGTTTTAGCACAGATTCTGCAGGTTATTGAAGAAGTATCCTACAAAGGTTCGGGAATTGAAACTCCGGTAAGTTCAGTTGAGTCAGCCGTAGTTCAGGATGCTGACCGTTTGGATGCAATCGGGGCTATTGGGATTGCCCGCACATTTGCCTACGGGGGCCATAAGAATAGGCTCATTTACGATCCTGATATTGTTCCGGTTATGCACGACGATTTTCAATCGTATAAAAGTAGCACAGCTCCTACAATCAATCATTTTTACGAAAAGCTATTGCTGCTAAAAGACCGGATGAACACTGATGCCGCCAAATTAATTGCCGCTCAAAGGCATCTGTTTATGGAGAATTATCTTCAGCATTTTTTTGATGAATGGGAAACTCAGGGATAAAAATAAACTACAATTGCCATGACTATGAAAATTGAACACATTGCCATTTGGACCCATGATCTGGAAGGGATGCGTAACTTCTATACCCATTATTTTAATGCGATGTCGGGTTCATGTTACTTCAATCATTCCAAAGAATTTCGGTCGTATTTCCTTTCATTCGAAGGCGATTGTCGTCTTGAACTCATGGAAATGCCTGCCGTTGCAGGTAATAAAAACGACCACCGGAAACATTATTTTGGAATTACGCACTTTGCATTTAAAGTTGGTTCGCGCGAAAAGGTGGACGAAATAACCGACAAATTGCGAAATGACGGATACGAGATTATTAGTCCGGGAAGAATGACTGGTGACGGTTATTACGAAAGTGCCGCTTTTGATCCTGAAAAAAACCGCATTGAAATTGTGGCGTAACAGGGAAAGTTTCAAGTTCAAAGTTCCAAATTCCAAGTTTGCTTTAAATCAAGTTGACTGAATTTGGAACTTTCTTGTTTCTTATTTCTTGTTCAATATTCGATATTGTTTATTGGATATTGAACATTCGTTCAATTTCTATTTTCTCTCAGGGTAATTCTCTGCTGCATAGCTTAGTTGTTCGTACCACTCTTCGCCGTATTTGCGGATCAGTGGTTCTTTCAGGAATACATACAATGGCAGTTTTTCACTTTTTCCGCATTGGCGGCCGGGTTTACAAATGTCGATTTGCTGGTAATTTACGGCATCAAAACGTTTGTATTCAGTAATACGGATCGGGAAAAGATGACAGGAAACCGGTTTGCGGAACTTGATTTTCCCATCCAGAAAAGCTTTTTCGATGCCACATTTCAGGATTCCTTTTTCCTCGAAAGTATAGGCACATTGGCGGTTGTTCACCAATGGTGTAACCAAATCACCATCGAGGTCAATCACTGCAAACCCTTGTTTCCAGATTTCATCCTGATGGAACTTCGATATGTATGACTGAACTTCAGGATAAGCCTCTTTAATGGCTTCCGCTTCTTCAGGAGTAACAGGAGCACCCGAATCGCCTTCAACGCAACATGCACCTTTGCATTTCAGCAAATCACAAAGGAATTGTTTCTCAATAATATCCAGGCTGACAATGGTGCGTCCGATTTCGAGCATAGCGGGTAAAAGGTTTCAAGTTTCAAATTCCAAATTCCAAGCGAAACTCAACTTGGAATTTGGAGCCTGGAATTTGAAACTTCTTTTATTTATTTTTCAATTAATACGTTTCCGGTCATTTCTGAAGGAATTTCCAAGCCCATGATTGAGAGCAGGGTAGGAGCCACATCGGCCAGAATGCCGTTTTTAATTTTTGCATTTTTATTTTCGGAAACGTAGATGCAGGGAACCGGGTTCAGTGAATGGGCTGTGTTGGCCGATCCGTCTTCGTTTAAAGCATTGTCGGCATTTCCGTGATCGGCAATAATAATTATCTCGTAACCACTTTTTTGAGCGGCTTCAACCACCGACTGGGCACAACTGTCAACAGCCGAAACGGCTTTGACAATGGCTTCGTAAACTCCGGTATGACCAACCATGTCGCCATTGGCAAAGTTCAGGCAAACGAAATCAGCTGTTTGGTTCAGCAATTCGGGAACAATGAGGTCGCGTACCAGTGGAGCCGACATTTCAGGCTGAAAATCGTAGGTAGGAACTTTTGGAGATGGAGCCATCAGTCGCTTTTCGCCTGGAAATTCTTCTTCGCGGCCACCGCTGAAAAAGAAAGTGACATGGGCATATTTTTCGGTTTCGGCAATGCGGATTTGTTTCAATCCGGCTTTCGAAACGATTTCGCCCATCGTGTTGTTCAGGTTCGGTTTGTCGAAAATTACATTTACATTTTTGAAATCGGCCTTGTAATTGGTCATGGTGTACCATTGCAAAGGCATTGTTTTCATTCCAAACTCCGGAAGGTCTTTCTGGGTGAATGCAATGGTTGTTTGACGCAGGCGGTCGGTGCGGAAATTGAAACAGATTACCACATCATTTTCCTGAATTGTTGACAAAGGTTTCCCGTTTTCATCAACCATCACGATTGGTTGCAGAAATTCGTCTGTCACTCCGGCTTCGTATGATTCTTTAACCGTTTTTAACAGGTCGGTTGATGGAGTTCCTTTTCCCTCAGTATAAAGATCGTAAGCCAGTTTCAGACGGTCGTAGTTTTTATCGCGGTCCATTCCGAAATAGCGGCCAATCAGCGATGCAAATTTGCCGTTGGTTCCTTCAAGGTTCTTCAAATCCTCTTCCAGAAAACCCAACCCCGAGCGGGGATCGGTGTCGCGACCATCTGTAAGTCCGTGGATGAAAGTGTTTTTCAAACCCATGTCAGTTCCGATCTGGCAAAGAGCAACCATGTGAGCGCTCAATGCATGAACACCGCCGGGGCCGATCAAACCAATCAGGTGAACGTTTTTGCTATTTTCTTTTGCATAGGTAAACGCTTTCACAATTTGTGGCTCATTCCAAAGTGCTTTATCGCGGATGGACTTGGTGATTTTAACCATGTCCTGGTACATCACGCGTCCGGCGCCAATGTTGAGGTGACCCACTTCTGAGTTGCCCATTTGTCCGTCGGGCAAACCTACATTTTCACCGCTTGTGAGCAATTGCGAGTGCGGGTAATTGGCTGTAAGGTAATCAATGAAAGGCGTTGGTGCAGTTGCAATCACGTCTTTCTCCGATCCGTCACCGATTCCCCAACCATCGAGGATCATTAAAAGTGCTTTTTTATACGTTGCCATAATTTATAATCGTTTTAAATAAGATACAGTTTTCAGGTCACAAAAGTATCCATTTTTTTAACAGGATCGGAAATAATACCTTGACACTTGACCCGAATTAACATTTACTTGTGTTCAGTTTTTAGTTTGATTCAATTCATATGGATAAAAACGACTGTATTGTTGTTCATTTCAGGTGAGACAAAATGAAGATAATTTAACATGGATTTTCGAATCTGTCTATTGTAATTATTTTGTTTCTTCCTATCTTTCGCCGCCTGAAAACTAATTCAGGAAAGAACTAAAATATATTGCATGAATTGGGTTAAAAGATTGTATGACTGGGTGCTGGCATGGGCAGATTCGCCTTCAGGGCCGATTGCTCTATTTGTGTTTGCTTTTATTGAATCTGTCTTTTTCCCAATTCCGCCTGATGTATTGCTCATTGCACTGGCTCTTGGCATGCCTTCAAAATCCTTCCGTTTTGCACTGAACTGCTCATTGGGTTCTGTTTTTGGAGCCATGGTTGGTTATGGGTTGGGTCATTATGCCTGGGTTGCCTCAACAGGAGAATTTACAGGGTTTGCCAACTTCTTCTTTCATAATATCCCCGGCTTCACGATTGAAATGTATGGGCGAATTTCAGCCTTATTCGATCAATGGAATTTCTGGGTCATCTTCACTGCCGGATTTACCCCAATTCCTTACAAAGTTTTCACCATTACTGCCGGTGTTTTTCAGATCAATTTCTTCATGTTTATAATTGCATCGGTCATCAGCCGGAGTGCACGTTTTTTTCTGGTAGCATGGCTTATCTGGAAGTATGGCCCAAGCATCAAAGGTTTTATCGACAAATATTTTAACTGGCTGGCACTTGGTTTTACCGTTTGCCTGATAGGTGGATTCGTTTTGATAAAGTATCTTTTTTAACCATTGGCTGAATAAATAAAAAAAAGGAGTTGTTTCGGATAGACCGGAGCAACTCCTTTTTTGGTTTCTAGATACTTCTGAATTCTATCGCGTATTGCTAAGGGCGAAAGGAATAATCAGTTTGAAACTGAAATTCCGACCCATATTGTAAATTCCGTTTCTTCCGGTTGCATTGTTCGTTTCTGCATATTTCAGGCGGCTAAGGTGACTTTGGTAGGCCACATCCGTCAGATTATTGACTGAAATATATACTGAAAACCGGATTTTATCTCCCCAAACCACATCTGTTCCAGCACCCATATTTACAAGGAAATAGCCTGGAGTGGCGGTTTCTGTTCCGTAAGCTGCAAAATAATGGTTTTGACTGGCATACAATTCGGTTCCAATTTTAATATACGTGTTTTCAAAGTGTCCGAATAATTTACCGAACTCCATTTTTATGCCTGAAGTCCAGTGAAATGGGGGAGTTAGCGGCAAATAGCGCATCGAATCGGGTTGGTCTTTCAATGTTGCATGAACGTAAGAAATTGAATTCTCAAAATGAAGCCAGTCAAGCGGATGCGGATGAATATCGAGCGTAAACTCCCCGCCTTTCAGGTTTGCTTTTCCTGAAGTAAAGAGAAATACCGGCATATCGTCAATCAGCAATTGATTGCCATTGGTGTCGGTTTGTTTTCGGCTGTATATAAAATGGTTGACTGTATTGCTGAACAGATTCATTTCAGCCGCAACATGTTCGGTATTTAATCCGGCAGTTACATCAAACTGAAGGCTTGTTTCAGGTTTTAAATCAGGATTTCCAATTTCGTAGCGCAAAGTACCTTCGTGCACGCCGTTCGATCCCAGTTCGCTGATGTTTGGCGCTCTGAAGCCTCGTGCCACATTCAGTTTGGTGTAAACCGATTTGCTAATCTGCCAGCTTGCACCAAGGCTTCCGGAAATTCCGGTAAGGGTTTTATCGAAAGCGGCAAAACGTTCTGAAACTCCAGTTGTTCCAGCGTCAACTACACCACCATTTTCATTCAGGAAAAGCGCTTCTCCCTGCTGTGTGCGCTGGTCGGCGCGAAGTCCGCCAACGAAATCAAATTTGCCTGCCGTTTTTTTTAGGATACCGAAAAAACCTGCGTCGAAAAGCGAATAGGCCGGTACAAGGAATTCTTCGCCTTTGTTTTCAGATTGTTGCCACATTCCATTTACACCAACTGACAAGCTGTAATTGTTCTTTTCCGGAAATGCATATCGCAGATTGTAATTCAGGGTATTCAGTAAAAAGTAAAGTTCGTATTCATCGGGATTGGCTCTGTTTGCAAATTCTTTGCGTTGGTTTTGCTGAAACCCGAGCGATGCTTTCAGGTTGCCCTGTCCAAGATAAATGTTGTTGTCGATCAATGCTTTGTAATGAACTATTTGCTGAAAGGGAATTTCAGGAGTATAAGATTTATAATCGGCTGAACTTACAGGAACCATTGATTCACCATCAGCGGCTGGTTT
>CAMDGL010000200.1 GCA_945897845.1 Chitinophaga pinensis
TTGTAATTCTGAGAACGTTTCGCAAAAATGGCCAGCTCCGTTTCAGGTTTGCCAAGCGCTTTTCCCAACTTGTAAACACAGAAATCGGCAAACGCGTATTCCAGGGTGCGGGCCACATTTTCGTTGATGCCCACATTGTAAGGAATATAGCCCAGTTTGTTGTAATAGTCAACGCCATAGCGGCCAACCGAATGAAGCGGGCCTTCGGTTTGTGTATTTTTCAGGGCTGCCTGGTACAAAGTTTCAATGTCATAGCCACGGCCACCTTTTAGGTAAGCATCGGCAATCAGTGTGGCTGAGTTCGAACCGATCATGCAATCGCGGTGCCCCGGACTTGCCCATTCAGGCAGGAAACCGCTTTCTTTGTAAGTGTTTACCAATCCTTCCTGAATTTTCTCATTCAGCGAAGGATACATCAGGTTAAAGAAAGGGAAAACGGCTCTGAAAGTATCCCAGAAACCATTGTCGGTGAATAGGTAGCCGGGAAGGACTTCGCCATTGTACGGGCTGTAATGAACCACTTTTCCATCTTTATCGAACTCGTAAAACTTCCGCGGGAAAAGCAATACCCGGTACAAACTTGAATAAAAAGTCTTGATCTGATCGTCGGTTCCGCCCTCAACAGCAATGCGCGACAATTCTTTGTTCCAAACGGCTGCACCTTTTGCTTTTACCAAATCAAATGAATCTCCGCCCAATTCTTTCAGATTAAGTTCGGCCTGCCCGTAACTGATGAACGAAGAGGCCACGCGCGCATGGATTTGCTCTCCTTTTTTTGTTTTAAACTGAATGGCTGCTCCTACATGATTGTCCTGAAATTCCGATTTTCCGGGAACCACTTTGTCCGTACTCCAGACATCGCTTTTTATAAATTGTTTGTCGAAAACCACCACAAAATAATTCCTGAAATTAGCGGGCACACCACCGCTGTTTCGGGTGGTGTAGCCAATTATTTTGTTTTCGGAAGGTATGATTTTTATGAACGAACCACGGTCAAACGCATCAACAAGGATATATGATTTTTCATTTTCAGGAAAAGTAAAACGGAACATTGCCGCGCGTTCGGTGGGTGTAATTTCGGTGGTCACGTCGTAATCGGCCAGGTAAACCTTGTAATAATGCGGTTTGGCTGTTTCGGCTTTGTGCGAAAACCAGCTTGCACGTTCTTCTCCCTTAATTTTGAGTTCACCGGTCATCGGGAAAAGCGAAAACTGTCCGTAATCGTTGATCCACGGACTGGGTTGATGGGTTTGTTTAAAGCCCTGAATTTTATTGGCGTCGTATCCGTACACCCAACCGTCGCCCATTTTGGCGGTTTGCGGAGTCCAGAAATTCATGCCCCATGGCAACGCGATTGCCGGATAAGTATTCCCGTTCGAAAGTTTAAACTCAGAATCGGTTCCCATTAAAGTATTTACATAATCAACGGGTTGTAAATTTTGTGCCTGAACACGATTTGCTCCAGGACCAAAAAGTGAAGCAAGAATAAAGATCAATAATATGTACCTATTCATAATGTATGTTTTTCATTAATGAGTTAATATTTAGTAAATGTATTTAACCAGTTCCCCGTGCTTTTAAACAACCGGATGGTCTTTCTTTCCGAAATTTAAAAATTATCGGTAAAATGTAGAATTTTTCAGGAATTTAATGTGATGGAAACTCTGAAATCCTCAATGTCGTGCAGCCATATGGAATCAGGGTGATTTCTTCCTCCTGTTTTTCCACAGTTCTGTTTGGCCATGATGAAGATGGCAGTTTTCCGGCTGAACCTCTTTCCAGTTGCCAGACCGGAAGCCTGTTGGCCTTTATTTTTACGGTGACCGGAGCATTTAATAAATTCCATGGATTGGGTGCAACCTGATCTTTCACCTCAACTTTCAGCAAATTCTTTTCCATCTCATCTTTCTGAAGGGAATAATTCCAAGGCGATTTCGGCAGTACTTCCCAAAAGGTATCGTCGTATCCTTTTTGCGTAACTTCCCGCCATTCTTCTTCAACCCGAAGTGCATAAACCAGCGGTCCGCGCTCAATCCCGACTGAATTTTCAAACCATCGGCTGTAACGGAAATCCATGGCCAGACTGAGTTCAACAATGTCTCCGGAAGTCCATTTACGATTGATAACAACAATGCTGTTTGCAGCCGATACTTCCAGTGTTTTTCCGTTTAGCGAAACTTTCGGAGATTTGCACCATTCAGGAATACGCAAATGAAATGGAAATTTTACAGTGTTTTTGGCCTGAACCGTAAACTGAATATTCTCTTTAAACGGATAATCAGTTTTTTCCAAAATGGTAATTTCTTCACCATTTGCAACTCTGGCTGTAACTTCTGATGGTCCGTAAACCAAGGCTGCAATACCATTGTCGGCTGTTGCATACCAAAGGTTTTGAACGAATTTAGGCCAGCCCTGGTGCATGTTGGTTAAACAGCATGGATAACCGCTGGTTGTTCCGAAACAAATCCGTGCATTTTTATCGTTGAAGAAATTGCGTTCCACATCGGTAATCAGCACCTGGTTGGCTTGCTGAAAATACTGTTTACGCATATAATCGTCGGTACTCTGCGTAGGCAGCACATTGTAAGCGATTTTCTCCAGATAATCGGCGTAATAAACATCACCGGTAAGCGGTAGAATACTCTCAAAACAGTACATCATTTCAACTGCTGAACACAATTCCGAACCCTGCGTCGGATCGTTACCGTGCAGTTGTTCGTCACCACCGTACATGCCGTTTACAAAACCATGAACCTCTTTCAGGGCCGACAACCCTTTTTTAACGGCATCCAGGTATTTTTGTTCATGATGTTGCTGGAAATAAATTACCGGTTCCTTTAAACCCTGGGCCACATTAACGCAATGCAGATCGGGTAGGGGATTCAGCCGGCGGATTACATTTCCGGAGTAAATTTCTGTCCAGTCGAAAGTTTGTTTATGAATGATTTCAGCCAGTTCGAGCAACGATTTTTCTTTGGTAATGTTATAGAGCCAGTAAACGATGGCAAGGTTGTCGCCTCCACGCTGCTCGGCCCAGAACGTAATAAAACCAAGCTTTTTTTCAGGCAAAGTTTTTAACTGATATTTGAAATAATTGCTCATCAGTCTGATTACCCGTTCATCTTTCGTGGCGGTGTAATATTGCTGCAAAACTTTCAGCATTACCATTTTTGGCCACCAGTCTTCGCGCATATCCTGCTGGGTTCCGGAGATTTTTTTGTATCCTTCAGGAAGCGGATTGGGCCCGAAATAACCATCTTCCCGTTGGTTTTTAATACTCCATTCGATCCATTTCTGCGCTTTTGCTTTCAAAGCGGCATCGTCTAAAAGGTATGCCAGCGGAACCAATCCGTCAATCCAGTACGGACCACGTTCCCAGCCATCGCCGGTTCCACCCAGCCAGCCGTTGTTGTCGCCGCAAACCACTTTGTAAATACTGTCCAAATGGCCGGTGAGTCCATCGCGCTGCAATTCCAGCATTTTCAGCAACATTCCTTTGGGTTTGATTGCTCTCAAAGGCAGCGCGGTAAAAGGCTGAGCCACAAGCGGCGTCTGATTGGTCACGTAAAATGAATTGCGTTTTTCCTTTTCCTTTGCAAACGAATTGGTGAGCAGTAGGACAATTGTTAGCGCTAACAGTATAATTTTTTTCATTTTTTTTGATCTTAAGTTAAGAACCAAATTCCCATAAAAGTAAAAACTTTATTTAGCCTGACAGTCAATCCATACTTTCATTTTGCCGGGCGCCCGGTTATCCCAGGCAAAATAATGTATGAAACGAACATGTTGCTTCACAACATCCAAGAGTATGATAATATTTCGCACCCATTTCCTTGTTGTTCCAAATGGCTCCGGCACCATGTTCATGGCCTCTTTCCTCCAGAAACCAATGTCCTTTAGACCACTATTTTTATGCCCTAAACTTGCTGAAAACGAAGCATGCAATGGCAACAAAAATAATCGTTATTGATGGTCCAATCGGCCAATACTCCTTCTCCCAACAATTCATGCGTAATGAATTGTCCGGACAATCGAAAAATCCGGCGCTTATTAGAATCTCCAGTCTGGGCGGACCTGTTGATGATGCGCTAAACTTTGGAGCTGAAGATATTGCCATTAATCTGGAACTGAACGAGGAAGAAACGGAACTGTTTGGGTTTCAGATTGACAGCAAGAATACGAGTTTACCGCAGGTTGCTGCCTTTATGAAAGGCAGCAACCTGCTAAAATTGTCATGCGAAAAGCCATCAAACAGTCCGCGCAAAATGGCAGCAGTCCGTCTCAACAACAAATGCTTAACTTTTTAAAAGATTCGAAATGAGCCGCAAAGCACTGGAGGATACTTCTTTAAATTCCTTTTCTTCATCTTTATCTCAAAAAGATCAATTAAGCCGTAATTCAGATATTTTAAATGCAGCTTTCAAAACTTTCATTGACTGATTTAAATAATTCCGCGATTCGTCGAATCTCTGACAATCAGATCAGTTTTAAGAACTATTGTTTCTGATGAAATAATGTGATCCTTATCTTCTATCTGACGAATAAGCAATTTTGCTGCAGCCTTCCCCATTTCAAATGCACGGTCATCAATTGTTGTTAATGTTGGCTCAATAAACCTGGAAATCGGGTAATTACTAAAACCGACAACAGCAATGTCTTGCGGAATATGAATATTTGCTTTTTTAAATACCTGTATCGCACTGATAGCTGTATAGTCATTGGCACAAAACATTCCGTCAGGCAAAGTCTCAAGAGAAAGAAATTTCTTCGCACATCTGGCTCCCTCTTCATAACTAAGATCAGAAGTATATTCAATCAATTTCTCATCAATCGGGATGTTATATTTCGTTAAGGCAGCTTTGTAACCTTCCAGTCTGGCTTTAAAGATATCAGTTGTTTGACAACCGGCAATGTGAGAAATTTTCTTACACCCGATTGAAATCAGATGCTCGGTTGCTTTAAAAGCGGCCTCAAAATCATCTATTATAACCTTACTTGCGTTACAATCTTTGCTTACCCGGTCATAAAATACGAGTGGAACATTTAGTTCGTTAAATTTGATAAAATGAGTACATTCTTTCGTTTCAAGACCTAAGCAAGCGATGACACCTTCAACCATTTTTGTTTGAAGGATTTCGGTGATTGCAATTTCACGTTCCAATAAATCCCTTGATTGAAAGATGGTCACATAATAGCCGGACTTATATGCTACTTCTTCAATTCCACTAATTGCATGCGAGTGAAAGTGAATGTCGATACGGGGAACAATAACACCAATAGTATGCGTTTTATTCCTCCGAAGATTGGATGCTACTGAATTTGGGAAATACCCAAGTTCTTTCGCTAACTTCTTAACCTCGGCAGTTGTCTTTTCCCCAATACTGCTATGATCGTGTAAGGCCCTGGAAATAGTCGATATAGACATATTCATCCTGGCAGCTAAATCTTTTATTGTTATTCTTGAACCAGCCATCTTAGTTTATAATTTATGCAATCGTTTGCTTTTAAAATATACTTGTGATTCATAGTCATACTATAAATTTTAAAATACAGATAAATAGATATATAGAATATATTAATCTGTTTGTAATAGCACAAAATTATACTTTTTATTGGATAATATAATTCAATAAATTTTATAATTTCAAATATTTACGCAAACGTTTGTTTTGTTTGCAAAATGATTTATATTTGTTCCTGCTACGACTATAAATGCATTTATAAAAAATACCCGGACAGAGATATGTCGAGTAGTCTCTTGTCCGGGCAACATTAGCTTATAAACCCTAATAATTTCAAAATTATGAAAAAAAATTATTTAACGAATGTTTTCAAGCTTAAGAAACCTATTCTGACAATAAAACTGATTGTTTTATTGTTGGTACTGGTTACAATTAGTACTTCTGCAAATGCCAATGATGGTAAACAGGAAGGTAGGATTACCGGTAAAATAACAGATATTGAAACCGGGGAACCTATGCCGGGCGTGGTCATTGTTATTAAAGGAACAACCACTGGCTTGGCGTCAGATATCGATGGAAAATACAATATTCTTGTTTCATCCCCGAACGATGTACTTGTATTTTCATTCATTGGATATAAAACAATTGAGACCAAAGTCGGAACAAAGAGCACGATCGATGTAATGTTGGAAAAATCGATACAGGAGCTTGATGAAACGGTTGTGATTGGTTATGGAACACAGAAAAAAAGAAATCTTACCGGATCTATTTCATCAGTAGGCCGTTCGAGTATTGAAAACACCCCGGTCAAAGATGTATTGTCTGCTCTTCAGGGTCGTGCTTCAGGTGTTCAAATTGTTTCCAATTCAGGCGCTCCCGGAGATGGGATTACTGTTAGAGTCAGAGGATTTTCTTCTTTAAACTCAGGGAACGAACCGCTTTATGTCGTTGATGGAGTTCCGCTGGAAACCAATAGCCTTTCTTCACTTAACGGATATGAACAACATGGATTAAATCCTTTGGCTGACATTAATCCTGGTGATATCGAATCTATTGAGGTACTAAAAGATGCTGCTTCAACAGCTATTTACGGATCCAGGGCTGCAAATGGCGTAATTCTGATCACTACAAAACGAGGACAAACAGGAAAGGCTAAGATAAGTATAAATGCCTTTACCGGATTAAGCACAATAACACGTAAGTTAGGAGTTCTGAATGCTACTCAGTGGAGACAAAGCATTATTGATTCCTATAAAAATCTGGACCGGTACAACAATGCTGTAACTCCTACTGAAATTCACTGGACAGCAATTGATTCGCTTAACCCAATGAATAGTGGTGATGTAGACTGGCAAAGTGTAATGTACCGAACTGCAAAGCAACATCAGGTTGACTTTTCGGTCCAGGGTGGAAGTGAAGATATTAAATATGCATTTACTACTTCATATCTTGATCAGGATGGAATTTTTCTGGCTTCAAATTACAAAAGAATTACCTCAAGATTAAATACTGATTTTAAAGTTTCAAAAAAGCTTACTATCGGGCAAAGTATCTCCTTTTCGAATGGTATAAACAACCGTATAAATGCCGGTGGAACCGGGAACCTGAGTTTAGTACAATCAATCTTAGTCAGGCCCCCTGTTTATTCCCTGACTAATCCAGATGGTTCACCGTTGTATTATTTCAATGGGAAAAGAAGTCCGGTTGGAATGGCTGAAGAATGTACACACCTCAACAAAACCAACCGTATTGTTGGAAATCAATACCTTGAGTATAAGATACTGGAGGGACTAAGTTTCAGAACAAACGTTAGCGTTGACTTCCTTTCCATGAAAGAAGATGAGTTTTATCCTACAACTGTTGA
>CAMDGL010000201.1 GCA_945897845.1 Chitinophaga pinensis
TTGCAAAACGGAAGCATTCCCTGAATCGCAAGTCCGGCAGAGAAAGTAACGGCATGTTGTTCTGCTATTCCAACATCAAAAACCCGGTCAGGCATTTTCTCCATCATGAGGTTGAGCGATGAACCCGTAGGCATGGCCGGAGTAATTGCAACAATCCGGTCGTTCATTTCTGCCAGCTCAATAATGGTATGGCCAAAAACATTCTGAAATTTAGGTGGCTTATTTACAGCACATTCGCAGTCAAGAAGTTCTCCTGTAACCTTGTTAAACTTACCTGGTGCATGATATTCGGTTTGGTGAAGTTCTGCCTGTTCAAAACCCTTTCCCTTTTTTGTAATCACATGTAATAATTTGGGGCCGGGAATATTTCTCAGACTTGCAAGAACCTCGGTCAGATAAACGACATCATGACCATCAACCGGCCCGAAATAGCGGAAACCGAGACCCTCAAACAAATTCGATTGCTTTAGCAGCATTGATTTTATTGCATTTTCGGTTTGTTGAACCAAACGGCGAGCCTTAGGACCAAATCCGTTCAGTTTTCCCAATCCGTTCCAAATGTCTCGTTTAAGCCGGTTATAGGTTTGTGATTTCGAAATGTTCAGCAAGTAGTTGCTCATCCCACCTACGTTCGGATCGATGGACATGTTGTTGTCGTTGAGAATGACTAGAAGGTCTGAATTATTGACCGCCGCATTGTTCAGCCCTTCGAAAGCCATTCCACCCGACATCGCTCCGTCACCAATAATAGCGACAATTTTCCTGTCATTTTCGCCTTTTAGTTTTGAAGCAACAGCCATTCCTAAGGCTGCTGAAATAGAAGTACTTGAATGTCCTACTCCGAATGAATCATAAACACTTTCAGATGGTTTTGGGAAACCGCTGATTCCTTTATATTTCCGGTTGGAATGAAAAACTGCTTTCCTGCCGGTCAGAATTTTATGACCATATGCCTGATGACCAACATCCCAAACCAATAGATCGTATGGTGTATTAAATACATAGTGCAATGCAACAGTAAGTTCAACAACACCAAGACTGGCACCAAAATGACCCGGATTGGTTGAAACGGCATCAATAATATAATCCCGAAGTTCAACACAAACTTCAGGTAACTGATCAGCTTTTAATTTTCTTAGTTCGGAAGGATCATTGATCTGATCCAACAGGAATCCAGTATTTTCAACCATCAAATCTCAATTTTGAATTCAAAGATATAACTCTTTAAAAAGAGTTAACAAAGTTCTATATTTACACGACTAATAAAACAAGCCATGAATAAAATATTTCTGATTTCTGTCCTATTTCTGATAACCTCTTGTGTATCATCCAAAAAATTTAATGAACTGACCAGTAATTTTGATTCGCTAAGAGAACAGAATCAAACTTTGAAAGTTCAAAATACTGAATTACAGGGCAAAATCGGGAAACAGGAAAAAGAAATAGAGGATCTTTCTGCAAAGCTGGAAGAAAATATTGGTAATCTCAAAAATTCATTGGAAACCAACCAGAGGCTAAGCCAGTTAAATTCGGAACTCGAAAATCAGCTTAAAAGTTTAAAAACAGGTAGTTCCGAAGAAATTGCCCGTTTGATGGAAAAGCTTCAGCAAACACAAACTGACCTGCAAAAAAGGGAAGATATTCTTAAATCGGCACAAAACGAATTGGAACAACGCAGCATTCGCCTGAAGGAACTTGAAAATGCACTCAGGCAAAAAGATGATGCGGTAAAACAGCTAAGACAAAAAGTAATGGATGCGTTGCTTGGTTTCAACAACAAAGGATTGACGATTAATGAAAAAAATGGGAAAGTGTACGTTTCGCTCGATGAACAACTTCTGTTTAAAACCGGTCAATGGGAAGTTGACCCAAAAGGTCAGCAGGCGCTTGCAAGCCTTGCCGAAGTCTTAGGTCAGAATAGTGATATAAACGTTTTGGTTGAAGGCCATACCGACGATGTCCCAATGCGTGGCACTGGAATGGTTAAAGACAACTGGGATTTGAGTGTGATGCGTGCAACGGCGGTCACCCGTATTTTACTCAAAAATAAGGCAGTTGATCCAAAACGAATTACTTCGGCCGGAAGAGGAGAATTCTTTCCGATTGACCAAGCTAAAACTCCTGAAGCGCGTCAGAAAAATCGTCGTACAGAAATTATTCTGACTCCTCGTTTAGATGAAATTTTCAGGATTCTGGAGAGCAATTAATCTAAATTTCGGTTACAACCTTATCATTCTTCTGGTGCGATTTTTAAAACCTACAATTTCCTTATACCCGATTTGTGTCAGTAAATCAATCGCACTTTCGAAATGACGCGCAATTTGGTTCGAATTATGCGCATCGGAACACAAAGTCACCGGAACATTGTGCCGATAACACATCTCCAGCAATTTTGGGCCGGGAGTAAAATCAGCACAAGGACGATCAATTCCTCCGGTATTCAATTCAACCACCAAGTCGTGTTTTTTTATTATTTTGATGGTATCCTCAAAAAGTTTGCCCTGGTTTGACTCAGGATAAATCCTGAACTTTTTAATGATGTCGAGATGTCCGATAATATCGAAGAGTCCTGATACTGAAGCCTTTTGGATCAACTCAAAATATTCACCATATAGCTGATCGTTTGTCCATTTTCCATATAGCGACTGATCAGTATCAAAATTCCAGTCGCCAATAAAATGAACAGATCCGATGACATAATCGATCGGCAGGCTTTCAATCAATTCCTTCAGTTCTGTTTCAAGCCCTGGGAAATAATCCATCTCAATGCCATACCTTATTTTAATCTGGCCTTTGTATTTAAGTTTAAGATCCAGAATTTGTTCGGTCATTACCGGAATGTCAATCAGGCTAATTGCCCAATCGACAGGCTTGAGACATACATGATCGCTAAATCCAATTTCATCAAGACCTTTGGTGATGGCAATCCGAACCATTTCTTCATACGAATCTCGCCCGTCAGACAGGATTGAATGCATGTGATAATCGACCATTCCAATCATGTGCTACTTTATTACTTTAATTTTCATGTTTCTGAATTGTGCCAGGCCTCCGTGATCCTGCAATCCGATCTGACCCTTTTTTGCCATTCCATAGTATGGAAAATCCTTCCATTTTCCATTTTCTTTGCGCGATTTCCAATCATTATCCCATAAATAATAATCAACAACTTTAACTCCATTCAGGTAGTGCTGAACATGAGTGCCATTGACGATGATACGGGTCTGATTCCATTCATCCAGATTTTTAACTACTGCATTGCGTGGTGCGTGCATGGCATAATTTGCTCCTGAATATTGGCTATCATTTAGCTTTTCGGGCCAGCCTTTGTCATCAATCAATTGGTATTCAGGTCCCGACTCATAGATCGCTTTCCCGATTTTTTCATTCACATGGAAAAAGATGCCACTATTGCTTTTTGGCGCGATTTTCCATTCTATATAAAGTTCAAAACTCTGAAACTTCTCTCTTGTTACAATATCACCTCCATGATCGCTGCCAACACCTGAATTATTTAATACTCCATCGATCACTTTCCAACCAGTAATTTCTTTCCCCTGAAAGGTTTTCCATCCATCCGGATTTTTCCCGTTAAAAAGCAATCGCCAACCGTCTTTCTTTTCATTTTCTGTCAATGAATTTATCAGGATGTTCTGGGCAAAAACACCCATTGAAAGTGCAAAAAACACGAACAAAAGCAATTGTCTATTCATAATCAGACATTTAGATTAACTTAATATTGAAGTACAATAATGGTTGAAAGCCTTTGCCGGATGGCAATTGCATTCAATCAATAAACTTATGAAATTATCAACTTAATACGAAATGAAAAAGATAGAATGTTTAAATTAAAAAACATTGGATTTTTAGATTGTGGAATTGTTTATAAAATGGACGAGTAGCTCTGGTGAAGTAAATATTTAATTTTCAAACTGATAATAAATCAGGAAATCTGATACATATTCTATTAAAAAAATTGAGACGGCTTTAAAAAGCCGCCTCAAAGCCATGAAAACAATTAAACAATGTTCAGAAAACAGAAAACTAGAAACAATTATATCGTTAATATCTCAATATTTTTATCATCGAGCATTTTGTCAATTTTTTTGCTGAAATCGTTGATCAAATTTTGAACCTCATCTTCAGCATCTTTTTCAAGATCTTCAGAAAGACCGTCTTTCAACATTTTTTTCAGACTATCATTGGTATCTTTTCGTGCACTTCGCAAACTAACTTTGGCAATTTCACCTTCTTTGTTAACCGTTTTCACCATATCTTTCCGACGTTGCTCGGTTGGTGCAGGAACATTGATACGAATAATTTCGCCATTATTATCGGGATTAAAGCCAAGATTCGAATTAATAATTGCTTTTTCGATTGGGTGAATCATTGCCTTTTCCCAGGGCTGAACGACAATTGTACGCGCATCGGGGGTGCTGATATTTGATACCTGAGCGATTGGAACCATGCTTCCGTAATAAATTACATGTACTGTGTCCAACATTCTGGGGGAAGCTTTTCCGGCGCGAATATGAACCAACTCTTTGTCGAGATGAGCCAGTGCGTGTTCCATTCTCTCCCTGCAAATATCTAAAACCATTTGAACCTCTTCTTGCATATGAACTAACTCTTTTCGTTTATTAAAAGTGCTGGGAACAAATATAGAAATTTTAAAATAAAATAGAAATTTTAATTTTTTTTAAATCAAAAAAACAAATTTTATCAGCTATGAACGTAAGTTCCAATATTTTGACCATCCAAAACTTTTTTCAAATTTCCTTTTACGTCCATGTTAAAAACGATAATCGGCAAATTATTTTCTTTACACATGGCTGTTGCAGTAAGATCCATCACTTTTAGTCCGCGTTGATGAACCTCATCAAAAGATATTGTTTCAAATTTGGTTGCCGATTTATCCTTCTCCGGATCGGCTGTATAAACGCCATCAACCCTGGTTCCTTTCAGCATCACATCGGCTTCAATTTCAATTCCGCGTAATGAAGATCCTGTATCGGTTGTAAAATATGGATTTCCGGTACCTGCCGAAAAAATAGCCACTTCGCCTTGCTCCAACACATCAATTGCACGGTCTTTCGAGAAAAACTCACCGATTGGTTCCATCCTGATGGCTGTTAAAACACGTGATTTGCATCCTACACTGTGAAGTGCCGAATTTAAAGCCAGGCTATTGATAACGGTCGCAAGCATTCCCATCTGGTCGCCTTTTACGCGATCGAAGCCTTTGGTAGCCCCGCTCAATCCCCTGAAGATATTGCCACCGCCGATAACAATACCAATCTGAACACCAGTATCAGCAATCTCTTTGATTTGTTCTGCATAATCGGTCAATCTTTGCTGATCAATCCCGTATTGTTGTTTTCCCATGAGTGATTCGCCACTCAGCTTTAGAAGAATCCGTTTAAATTTTGGCATAAGGATATTTTTCAGCAAAAGTATATTAAAAGTTTAAATGGAACTGAACAATTAAAATTTTCAACAGAATTTAAGGCTTAATCCAAGTCCAAACATTTCTTTAAACAAATTTAGGTATCCAGCGAACCAAATACCTAAATTTATCAAAATTAATTAAATCTTCCGGATGTTTTACAAACACCCAACATGTACTCTTTGACTGACAATTTTTAATGTGTCTTCAACTTGCAACAGTTCACTTATTTCCTTGTCTTCAAGATGAATTTTAAAAAATCCTTCCAGATAATAGACAAAAAGAGCCCAGTCAACCTGATCAAAATTCAGGTCTTCACTGTATGATGCATCAAGCTTAATTTGATCTCGGCGAACACCTGTTTTTCGGAGAACCTTGTACAGGGTGCGTTTCATTGTTTTGTTTTCCATTGTTTTCTGAATTAACTCCAAATCATTTAAAATCAATAAACAATTCAGATTGAACTGCGCAAAAGTAACAAATATATTATTCGAACAATTAACCAAACAAGTCAAATGTCTATTTGTTTGAACAAAACAATCAATTTTATGGCAACTTCAGAATAACAAATTTAATTCAGGTCATATCTTCCTACGATACTGGAAGATACAGCAGTTTGAGAAGTTTTGTTTTCTTCGATTTTAAGGATACACTAATTTAACTTTTGCCTGGCAGCATTTGTCAAAACAAAGTTTCAGTCCATTCTTTTTTCAGAAGGCTGAATACTTCAAGGTCAATATATGTATGGTTATGGCGCTCGCCGCCTCGTTCAATTCCTTCAAAGGAGAAACCAAGCCGGCGCGGAATTGCAGAACTTTTATCATTTCCGACACCGCAACGGATTTGGACACGATTCATGTCCATGTTCCTGAAAGCAAGGTTCACCATTTTACGCACCGCGGCCGTTGCAATTCCTTTGCCGGTCATTTTTTCAATTAACCAATAGCCAATTTCAATTTTATCATTGACACGGTCGGCATCTTTGAAACCTATCAGGCCGGCAAATTCATGTTTGTACCAAATTACATATACTTCGTCGCGGCTGGAAGATGGTTTTTCCAAAATCGACCTGACGAACCTTTCGGTATCCATTATCTTCTGGGTGAAATCTACAAATGGCAGCCATTTCCGCAGAAATTTACGATTTTGGTTAATTGCATTAAAAATTAACTCTACATGCGAAAGTGTTAACCTTTCAAGAAACTGGCGATCGTCAATTATCAGCTTTTCCATGGTGCAAACTTCCAGGGGATAAATCGGGTATGTTTACTAAAATGATGAAGCAAATTAAGGATTTTTGATCGGATTTTGATTTGATTATCTTTGCTTCATTACTGAAAAAATATTTTGACTGATTTATTATAAAACCAAATTCCAAAAAATATTTAAAATGAATAAGTTAGCTCTATTTTTAGTGGCCACAGGTTTGTTTGTAAACATTTCGTGCGGACTTGCAGAAAACAATAAAGAGGAGAAAATGGTGCAAATAGAAACCGAATTCGGAACCATAAAAGTTAAACTTTACAATGAAACTCCCCTGCACCGCGACAACTTCATTAAACTTACCAGCGAAGGTTTTTATACCGACTTACTGTTTCACCGGATAATTCAGGGTTTTATGGTGCAGGGCGGTGATCCTAATTCGAAAAATGCAGCTCCAGGACAAATGTTGGGTGGCGGAGATTTGGGCTATACCATTCCAGCTGAAATCAATCCGAAATTTTTCCATCGCCGGGGCGTTCTGGCTGCAGCACGAATGGGAGATCAATCAAATCCTGAGAAGAGATCATCGGCTTCACAATTTTACATACTTCAGGGAAAAGTATTCAGGCCCGGAGAACTCGACTCGATGCAAAC
>CAMDGL010000202.1 GCA_945897845.1 Chitinophaga pinensis
GAATCTTTGATGAAATCATTCGCAGACGGAAGAATCCAGGGTTTTAGCACTTCCTGTTTGGCTGCAACTTCAACCGCTTCGGTAGGTTTTGCATCGGCCACCTTGTTTTCAGTTAAATCGGTAATTTCCGGCCTGACATCGTAAATCAACTTGTCGGCTTTTGCTGCCGATTCGTATTTGAAAAAACTCCAACCTTCGTTGATTGAAATACGCTCCCGTTCAGATTTTCCGGATGGAGCAAATGAAGTGGTCACCGCAAGAAGGCTGACTAAGCTTATCAGGATAAATATATTCTTGTTTTTCATTTTTGATACTATTCAGTTTATCAAGGTTCAGTTGTAAAAGGCGAAGCGGGCAATCCTTCTTTGTTGTACAGATTAGCTCCGGCAGGATTATCGGCCCAGGCATAGCGAACAACCGCTGGTTTTGAAACAGCGTCGTTCCATACAACTATTTTATTTCCTTTGATTTCTGCTTTTGCCCACACAAACTTTTTGTCGGCCCCGGCGATGGCAAAATGTTTCAGCTCCTTGTCATCGTTGGTCATTAGCCCGCTTCCGTAATCAGAAAAAGTCAGTTCAATTTTGTTGCCTTTCACCATCATTGACTGATACATTGGTCCCGAGGCAATTACCTTTTTATCGCTATAGGCAATCTTTTCGGCAGCAAGGGCAAGGCGCTGTCCAACTTCTTTTTTCCGGAGTGGATGAATGTCGTTTTTTTCGCCCAATCCAATGGTAACTGCCATAGCAGTATTAGGTAATGAAAGTGTTTTCAGTTGCTGATAACGAAGCGTTGCCCAACCGCCTTCTGAAGGTTCATCCTTCGGTTCCATAAAATCGGGAAGCTGGACAAAAAGGAACGGTAGATCGCCTTGTCCCCAGAGTGTGCGCCATTCGCCAATCAAGGTAGAGAGAACAGTTTTGTATTCACTTGCCCGCTCAGCATTCGATTCGCCCTGGTACCAAACCATCCCCTTCAGCGTGTAATTCACAATGGGCGAAAGCATTGCATTGTACAATCCAAGCGGTTTTCCGGGAAAAAAGGTTGCGGTTGGACCGTGACCGCATTTCGCCCCAATGTTGTATTTCCAAGTTCCTTTCAGGTCGAATATTTGCCCATCAACTGTCAATTGGTAAGGTTTTTCTTTGATAAAAGCTCCGTTCCCCGATTGGCTGACTACCCGTACTGTGATGTTGTTTTTGCCAGCTTTCAAAATGCCGGAATCTACATTGTAGCGCCGTGGTGGATATTGGTAGCCTGTCGTACCCACAAACTTCCCGTTTATAAAAACGGAATCGCTGTCAACGATCGTTCCAAGTTCCAAAAGCGCTTGTTTTCCTGAACAACTTTCAGGAAGTTCGATCTCTTTACGAAACCAGACAGCGCCACTTTTAAAATCCATGCCTGCCTCCCTAAACGAAGACGGTATTTGCAAAGTTGGCCAGGCAGAATCGTCGAGTTGAGGAATTAGCCAGGGCATTCCCTTCCTTCCCAGATCGCTTTTCCCCAACTCATCAAACCATTTCCACTGTGCAGTTCGCTCCGAAGCAAGCAAATTTTTCAGGTAAGTTGTATCTGAAAGCTGTTTGGCAATTTTATACTGTCCGGGGAAGGCTTTCAGAGATTCTTCGCTGATCCAGCTTTCGGCCGATGATCCACCGGCGGCACACTGTATAATTCCGACCGGAATTTTATACTTTTCGTAGAGGTCGCGGGCAAAGAAATAGCCCACAGCTGTGTATTTTAAAATGGTTTGCGGATTGGCTGCTTCCCATTTTCCACCCTGAATGTCTTCCTGCGGTTTGTTGTAGTTCCAGCGCACCGGAACCTGAAATAGCCTGATGTTGGGATTCTCGCATGTTTCAATGTCCTTTCCATAAAGGGGAGCAACCCTGCCCATGTTCGTTTCCATGTTCGACTGGCCTGAACACAGCCAAACATCGCCCAAAAGAATATCCTTCAGGATAATTTGATTGCTGCCAATGATTTTCATTTCGAACGGCCCGCCAGCCTTTTGCGCAGGCAGAGTGATGAGCCATTTGCCGTTAGCCGGAGTAACTGTTTCGAACGACTGGTTGTTGAAACTTAGTTTTACATTTTCTCCCGCACTTGCCCAACCCCAAATCTTCACCGGAGTTTCGCGCTGAAGGATCATTCCATCGCTTACTAACTTTGGCAAACTAACCTGGCTAAATGCCGTTTGTGAAATGAGGAAAAACAGAAAAATAATTTTGAAGTAATTTTTCACTATTCGTTTCATTGTACCTTCTTTATTTGATTTGATTCCAAAGGTCCTAAATAAGATGGTTTTAGTCCGCCACAATTGATAATTATGCGCTGAAGTACCACTCCCGGATCGACCATCCAAACCTTCAGGGTGTGCTTGCCTGGTTTAATGAGCTGATGTTCTGAAACTACCTGATTGATGTTGTTGCTCACCCAGCCCTCCCATATTCTTTCCTTGTTGTTCTTATTCATGTTGAGGATGACCGGGACTTCGTCGTCAAACGAAACGGCAAGTTCGGTTCCCCCGTCGTTGAAATAATTTAAAGTAGGAGACAGATACAAATTGACGTCCACCTTTCCGGCCTGAAATAAATACACATCGTATTCCAGACATGGGCTACCTTTTCCCGGAACCTGAGGTTTAGCAGTAACAGGAAAGGGTTTCATGCCCGATAAAGTCCGGCCCAAATCAGGAATAACTTCCCAATTGACATTGTTTGCAGGAATATTCCGTGAAAAATGTTCGGCTTCCATAGAAATAAAGCCTACGCTTTCCACGAAACCTTTAAAGGATTTTAAATCTGCCGGATTTGGTTTGAATACGGGAACTTTTACTGAAATCTCTTTGCCTCCTGATTGCTTAATTTTTAACAGTGCTTCGTGTTTCCCTTCCGGAACTTTATTCCAGTCAGCAGATACCCAAATGCGCTGTTCATTTTCAATTTTTCCTGAAGCCGGTTCTGCTTTTAACCAGGGCTGGCTGGGTGAAATCTGAAAGTCGAATGGCTGTTTGCCACGGTTGAAAAGGTCGATGTAAACCGGTAGTTTCGAAAGGATGTCCAATTCCGGCAAGTTTTTCTGAAATGTTCCTTCAGTAATAAATTCGCCCGAACCTTCAATAGAAACCCCCATTTCGGAATTCTCCGGCAAACTTATTTCTTTTACTTCGGGCATTGAATTTTTTTCGGGTTGCTGCCAGTAGGTATAACCAATATGCGTTTGGGCCATCATTTTATCCCATTTACCGTTGGCCAGCTTGGTGTGGTAATAATCGGTGATGTCGGCGTCTTTTTGATAAAGTTGCCGCGCTTTTTCGGCCCAGTCGTTGGCGGTTGCCCGACCTTGTGCCGCGGCCTGCCGGTTTTTTGCCACGGCCAGGTACAATTCATTCAGGTTAGCGCAAGCTGTTACCGGGTGCAAAACCAACTGGTAAAATGCGTCTTTTGCCTGAACAGGTATTTTTTCGTTGAGCAATGTCGCTTCTTCTGCCAGACGGTTGTAATCTTCAACCACTTGCTCAAATTCCCTGAAGTTAGTCAGACTGTAGGTTTCGGGCGAAAGCAGTTCCGGTTTCCGGCGACCATTGTATTTCGTGTATAAATCGAGCATTCGGGCAATTTCCAGGGCATGTTCGCTGCCAAATTGTTCGGCAGCCCAGTTTTTTGTATATTCCGGGAGTCGTTCTTTTGGCCACTCATCAGGATTCCAGGCATAATCAAGGAAAAACGAAATGGGTAATTCCATCGGTTTCAGATCGCCCACATTCACGAGCCAAATGCGATCGACTCCATGCTCGTAAGCATTGTGCATCTGTTCCCAAACGGCTGGCAGCGTACTTGTATTCAGCCATTTGTAGTTGCGCGGTCCGCCAACATAATCGAAATGGTAATAAATTCCGTATCCGCCGGTGCGGGTCTTATCGTCACGGCGAGGCAGTTTGCGGATGTTTCCCCAGTTGTCGTCACACAGCAGCAAAGTCACATCATCCGGAACGCGCATTCCTTTATCGTAGTAATCCTGAACTTCTTTGTAAAGCGCCCACAATTGCGGCGTTTCAGAGGCAGGTTTCTGTGTCACATTTTCAATGATTTTTCGCTGATCGGCAACGATTTTTTCGAGCAAAGCGATGTTTGTTTCCGCAGTCATGGCCATGTCGCCGTCGCCGCGCATTCCCATCGACACGATGCTTTCATGGTTTTTCATCCTCTCAATTCCATCTTTCCAGAATTTCTGAAGAGAATCTTTATTGGTTTCGTAATTCCAGGCGGCGCCGCGTTTTTTCTTCCACTCGGCATGGGCGCGCATCATGGGTTCGTGGTGGGTAGTGCTCATCACAATGCCCATTTCTTCGGCTAATTCAGGATTAACAGGATCGTCGGTATTGAAACTGGCCCACCACATGGCTGGCCACAGGTAATTTCCTTTCAGTCGAAGAATCAACTCAAATACCTTTTCGTAAAACTGGTGATTAAATCCGCCGTAATTTTTGACCGCCCAACGCCCCAGAGCGGGTTCTTCATCATTCAGGAAAATGCCACGGTATTTTACTTTGGGCTCTCCGGAGAGGTATCGGCCTGCCCGAATATATAGTTCCGGATGTTTCTTTGCCGGAACATCTGTCCAGAAATGCCAGGGCGAAACGCCCATCTGGCGCGACAACCCGAACATTCCGAAGATGGTTCCCCGCTTGTCGCTTCCAACAATAACCAGCGCTTGTTTGATTCCGGGGAAAGGTTTTTCGACCACCTGAACGAGTGAAGTTTCCCATTTGCCTTTTAGATCGGCAACGTTCAATTTTCCTGAAGTTACCAGTTGGTCAATCAAAGTGTTTTTGCCAAGCGTTCCGGCAATGATAACAGTTTCTGATTTTGGCAATTCTCCAATAATCAATTCAGGCTTAATTGTGGTTACCTGAAAAATATCTTCCTGAAAAAGCCGGGCAATGCGGATAACTCCCGGATATTCCTTTTCGCTGACTATAATTGGGACCGCTTTGTCATTGGCCGCCAATATCATAGTTCCTTTGCCTTTTGAAAATCTGATAAGGTTGGAGGTCGATTGATCAATTTGAGTATGCGCCAGAAGACAAAGGATCAGAAAGGAGAAAAGCAGTATAATTTTTTGACTTACTAGTCTCATTGAATGCATGTTTAATTAGGTTTTCTTTCAAACACAGAACAGCAACAATATTAGCAAATATTGCTACTTCCCTTTCAGAAAAAGAATATTCCAATTGACCCAACTGTATAAATAATAACTCATTCATAATAGAAAAAGGGAATCGGCCTTAAATAATAAGCCGATATCCCTTTTTCTTAAATATTGTATAGTCCTGAAATAGCGATACACAAAAAGTAGAGCTTTAGAGGACAAATAAAGGTAATTTAATTTTGTTATTTCTTATCGTTTTTGAAGTAGTCCACTTAACTTAAAATATGGCTGAATCGAATAAATTACGCCCAGTTCCCGTCGCAATAGCCAGACTTCATCCACGGAAGGTTTTCGTGGTTGTAAAATGGAGTGAGTTGCATGGCCATTTCCTTCATTTTGGCTTCGTCCATTGACTTGAAATTTCGAAGTATTTCAAGATTTGATTTGACCACCTCCAGGCTGTCCATCCCAAGCACAATGCCATCAGGCCCTTTCAGTGACAAGGCATATCGGACCAAATCTTTTGGGTCAAGTTCCTTGATGGTTTCCCGGGGACGGATTACTTTCATAAGCATTACTCCCATGCCGTTGGCTTTTGCTGTGGGTATTGCCTGTTCCTGCCTCTCTTGCGGATTGGTTGCTTTGTTGTAATGGTTCATAGCCATTAGCATACTGTCGAAAATGCCTTTTTCGGCCATAAACTTCATTGCTTCGGCTTCGGTGTGACCGGAATATCCGATAAAACGGGTGACTCCCTGTTCTTTAAGTTTGCTGATAACATCAATCAGGCTACCCTTTTTGCTAAGGTTGGCCATGTCGGCTGATTGTATATCATGAATTTTAAGCATATCCAAGTGGTCGGTTTTCAGGCGTTTCAGGCTGGCTTCGATTTGTCGCATGGCTTCGTCAGGGTCGCGGCTGGTGACTTTCGTTGAAATAAACACTTCATTGCGTCGGGTTTTCAGGACTTCTCCAAGTCGTTCTTCACTGGTGAAACCCAGTTTTTTATTGTCGTACGCCCAGGCGGTGTCCCAGTAATAAAGTCCGTTGTCCAATGCAAAATTCAAAAGATTGAATGCTACTTCGGCACTCTCGATGGTACAAAAACGGCTTCCAAGACCAATGGCAATGCGTGGAATTCGAACTCCCGTATTACCCAACATTGATGTTGGTAAACCTTTAGCATCGTAAGCCGAACTTGATCCGGACATTCGGAATATATTGCACGATGGCAACAATCCAGTACCAGCTAACAATAACCCTGTTCCTTTGATAAATTTCCGGCGTGAGAAGTTTGAGTTTTCCATGATCATTTAATTAATTGAATGAACCAAAGTTATAAAATAAATACTTCAAGCAGATATATAAGATCAGTCGACAAATATTTTGTCAGATTTTACTAAAACGATCAGGCATTAGTAAGCAAAACCCCTTTGCCGTTGCTGGCAAAGGGGCTGAATTGTTTTTCGACTACATATCTTTTACCATTGACTGCGCATGGGAAATGACAGTAAATGACAATCCTTAAAAGAGAATTACCAGGATTCAACTATTTTCCTGTCAAACTCTTAATTACATCCACTTCTTCCTGTTTGTAAGGAATTCCGTCGGGATGGAAAATTTCGTGAAACCAAAGTGCTGGTTCCGATCCGTCAGCAATGGGTTCATCCCAGGCATATTTGGTATTCGATTTTCCTGAAACCAATCCCCAGTTGATGGCGCCAATGTTTTGTTCTTTCAGCAACGGCATAATGTTGGTAAACAAGCTGTTGTTGCGGCGTGCCATGTATTCGGTACAAACCAGCGGGCGGTTGTATCGTTTCAGTGTGTCGATGGCAGTCTGGTGTTTTTCAGAATTTTCGTAATTATGGTAAGTAATAATGTCAGAGTTTTCTACCTGAAATTTATTGAGATCGGATAAACTCAAATTCCAAACTCCTACCGACATCGGTTGCGACGGGCGAATTTCCCAGCCCCATTCAAACACTTTTTTCAACAAAGGCATCGACTTGTTTCCATAGCCTGAATTTCCCGGTTCGTTGTACAAATCCCAAATGGCAATACGTTTGTCGTCCTTAAAAGTTGAAAGCACATCTTTTACATAGTTTTCCAGCGTTGTAAT
>CAMDGL010000203.1 GCA_945897845.1 Chitinophaga pinensis
GTTACTGTCAGTTTTTTTCCACCCTCCAAATGTTTTAAAATGGCAATGCGCATTGGGTGGGCAATGGCTTTTAGCATATTGGCCGCCATTTCCAGACGGTCGGTATCTAATTCCTGAATATTGATCATAGCTTAGAATTTAACAGATGCAAATATATAAATATTTGACATTCAGGAAAAGAAAAAAGAGATAATAGCACTGTTTAGATGAATTACAAATAAATGAAAATTAGTTTATTGCAGTAACTCAAATGAAAACCAGACCAATTATACTCGCTAAGTAAAAAAAGCAATTTAATTTTCTATTTTTGAAGCACTTAAAAAATGAGTCTGAATGACCTCTTTGGAAATCATCAAATCGCCCATACAGGAAGAACTAAAAAGCTTTGAAAAGTACTTCAAAGAAGCCATTAAAAGCGATGTCCCATTTCTTCAAATCATAATTCGCTATATCCTGAAGAAGAAAGGAAAGCAAATGCGGCCAATGTTTGTTTTCCTTTCGGCCAAAATGTGCGGCGAATATAGCGTTACAACAAATCTGGCCGCTTCGTCAATCGAACTTTTGCATACTGCTACTTTGATTCACGACGATGTGGTGGACGAATCTTACGAACGTCGCGGCAGTTTCTCGATCAATGCCCTCTGGAAAAATAAAATTGCCGTTTTGGTCGGTGACTTCATCCTGGCAAAAGGAATGCTTAATGCACTCGACCAGAAGGAATACCGCTTTTTGCACCTGATTTCGCGTGCGGTGAAAGACATGAGCGAGGGCGAAATTCTGCAAATGCGCAAAAGCCGGAAGCTGGATATCGACAATGAAACGTATTTCGAAATTATCCGGAAGAAAACCGCTTCGCTGATCGCTACCAGTATGGCAATGGGTGCAGCATCGGTAACAAAAGATGATGAAATTGTGGAGCGGATGTTTCGCATCGGACTGGATGTTGGAATTGCCTTTCAGATCAAAGACGATATTTTCGACTATCAGCAAAAGGGAATTCTGGGAAAACCTACCGGAAACGACATCAAGGAAAAAAAGATAACACTGCCGCTTTTATTTGTCCTGAACAACTGCAAATCGGGTGAGAGAAGTCGTATCCTTCAGTTAATCAAGCGTAAAAATAAAAATCAGGCCAAAGTAAAAGAGCTGGTCGATTTGGTGGTAAGTCGCGGCGGACTTGAATATGCAGCTGATCAGATGAACGAATTCCGCGAAAAGGCCATTTCCGGAATCATGGAATTTCCTGAAAGTGAAGCAAGAACTGCACTCATTGAACTGGTAAATTATTCGACTACAAGGAAAAAATAGTTTTTTTACCGTACCTTCCGAAATACCTTTTGCGAGAAATAATTGGGCATTGTTCCATCGGTATTTATCACAATTCCGCCCAGAATATAAACAGGAAAATCAGCTTGTAATACCTCGTTGTTGATAATTAGCTTTAGTATTTCATTTTCGATTTCATCGTACACCAAATGCGTGGTTTTCAGTATTGGAACTTCAGCATTCCTGATTTCTTTGGCCATCGGAAACAATCGGAGTGCAAGAAATTCAGCCTGAAATCCGGAATAATCAACTGGATCAATTTTGTGGATTGACGACGATAAAACATGTTCCTGAACCTTCATTAACGCACCGCAGGTATTTGTATGCCTGTGCTGACCCACACGTTTAATTTTGCCCACTTCTCCGGAACTTGAGATTCCGATGTGCGAACCAAAAATAAACAGAGCCGCACCTCCATCGGGAATATGGTCGGCAAAGGCGTTTAGTCCTATTTCACCTACAAACGGATATCCGGCCAGACCGCCCATAATAAATGCTCCTTGTTCTGAAGGCAATTTCATTTTTGCCTGATGATGGTTTAGTTCGTCAAAGCAAAATGAGGTTGCCAGAATAATCCGATCCATTTCAATGCCTTCGCGTTCGGCAATTTTTAGCACAGCGGTGTGGGATGCCTCCGACATGGTCGTAAATTCTTCGAAATATTGTTTGATTATTTCCTGCATAAGTTTATTATTTAAAAACGAATCGTGGCTTTATTTTCATTCAATTATCCGGTTGATCCCAAAGCATTGGCAATTGCGTTAATAGATTTCAGCAATATCATATTTTGTTGGTTGGTAATGTCGGCATTTTCCGCGTCTTTCCCGTTTCGCCACTGGCGTAAAGTGTTTACCTGCACCTGATGCATTAATTCCAACGCCACAGCCCTTAACCTTGTGGAATAAAAATGATTTTTTCTTCTTTCCTCAAAAGGTTTTTCGAGTATTTCGGCCAGCAGATTTTTTGTAAGATGGAATTCAGATAAAATGAGCGGTAAAATGTCATTCCTGATTTGGTCTTCTTCTATCAACGAAGCATAAAGCTCAATCACTTCAGGATCAGTTGCTGCCAATCCCGAATCGACATTGGTTAAAATATACCGCAACAACGGATGCGAAATTAGTAACTGCTTTAGCAAAGCAAACTTTTCAGGATACTGCTCTTTCAGGAGTTGTATTGTGCTGCCAACTCCATACCAGCTCGTAATGTTTACGCGACTTTGTGTCCAGCTGAAAACCCATGGAATGGCGCGCAAATCGTTCAAAGTGCGCTGGTTGGTACGGCGCGAAGGACGGGAGCCAATTTTACTGGTTTCAATCACGTCAATCGGAGTCGCCTGCTCAAAAAACCGAATAAAACTGGGGTGACGGGTAAGCGCATTGTAGGTTGTAAAACTTTCGTGTGCCATAAATCCAACCAAATCAAATAGTTCAGGATCGTGGTTGTGTGTGTTTAACAAGGTATTGCGCAAGGTTCCTGAAGTAAGTAATTCCATGTTGAAGGCCGCATTGACCTTGTTTGCATATTTTCGTTCGATGGTTTCGCCTTGCTCGGTCAATCGCAGTTTTCCGCACAAGGAACCGGGAGGAAGGCTTTTTAAAAACCAGTGTATCGGGCCGGCTCCCCGACTGATACTTCCACCTTTGCCATGAAAAAAACGAATGTCAACGCCATGTTTTGCTCCAATCCGGGCTAATTCATACTGGGCTTCGTACAGGTGCCAGAGACTCGACAAAATTCCGCCGTCTTTGTTGCTGTCGCTGTATCCAATCATTACTTCGCACACGGGCTTTAAATGTCCTTTTCGCTGTGCCTGCAAACGGAGCGTGTTCACAGTAATTGGGTGAGCCAGAAATTCATTCAGAATTGCGGGCGCGATGTGCAAGTCATCAATTGTTTCAAAGAGCGGCACAACCGGCAACTGACAGGCCGGTCCCGACGCTGTTTTTACATACAGTCCGGCTTCGCGGGCAAGCAGGTAAAAGGTAAATAAATCATCCACCCTTTTGGTCATGCTAACAATCATGGAGCCCAGGGCATTTGGTCCGTATTTCCCGATGTGATCAGTCAAAACGCTCAGGTAACCCATTGCGTTGCCTGTTTCGGCAACACTTCCGGAGTAAATATGTGTAAAAGGCCTGTAAAGGTTCAACTCCTGAAGCAGAAATTTTTTATCTACCGATCTCTCCACATTTATTGAATAATAGGTATCGTCGATATCTTCAAGAAGTCCGATCAGGGCTTTCCGGTAAAATTCACTGTTTTGACGGATGTCCAGATGCGCGAGGTGAAAACCAAAATTCTGCACGAAACGCAGCGCTTTGTTTACTTCATTGATGGCGAGCATCGGCGCACCCCATTTTGAAAGCGCCCTAAGCAGTATTTCCAGATCGTTAATTAACTGGCCAGAATTTGTGTAAGTCCATGCATTTGTCCCTGAATAGGTTTGCTTTACCGGAAGTTTTTCAATCAGGAGAATTACAAATTGTTTAAATGGTTCTCTCGATGCGGCAGTGAATTGCAGATGCTCCGAAATTCCCGGAATCTGATTCTTTAGCCGTACTATTAATTCCTGAAATTCAGCAGATAAAGTACTTTGTGAAGTGTAAATACTCAGACTGTCTGCAAGAGTGTGCAGGCGTTGGCCAACCAGATTGAGTGCCTCTGTGCGCAACCGTTCCAAAGTGTATTTTGTAATTTCAGGAGTCACTAACGGATGCCCGTCGCGGTCGCCACCCACCCACGAGCCCAGACTAATCCTGGGCATCGAACTGTAATTTTGCAAATATTCCGGCTTAAAACCAGCTTCATTCCATGCCTGAATCAATGTTTTATCATGAAGTTCAAACACATCAGGGAAAACTTTAGTGAGATAGTGTAAAACGTTTTCGAGTTCGGTTTCAACCTGCGGTTTTTCGAGGTAAATGTCATCAATGAACCAAAGCCGGGTGAGCAATTCTTTAATGCCAGACCGGATCTGATCGCGTTCAAGCATCGTGTAAACCGGATTTTCGAGCATAACCAGTTGCAGGTATAGTTCGCGGTAATATTTCAAAACAACCGTTCTTTTTGCTTCGGTTGGGTGCGCGGTCATTACCGGCTCAATCTCCAGTTGCGAAAGCGCCGCAACTATTTCTTCCTGAACAATTCCGGCCTCTTTCAGTTCCGAAAAGGTATGAGCCCAACTTCCGTTTACACTTTGCGAACCTTGCGATTGCTGCTTACTTCGCCTGCTTTGTACGGCCCAGTTCACTTCGCACAAATTCAGCAACTGAAAACAGATTGAATAAAGCTGAATGGTTTTTTGTTCAAGTTCGGATGCCGGTAGCAAAACCTGCGCATTTAGCCACGGAATGCTGTTTATGAGTTCTTTTTCGTTGTTTGCTTCGAGAACTTCGGCCAGGCAGTTGAGTAAGAAATGTAGATCAGAATAGGGTTTGCCAATTTCCTGAATGTTTTCCTTTAGAACGGGGTGCATAGTTGCTTTTTCATGATAAAACATTCCTGAAGAAGCTATTGTTGAAGGAAGCTGAATAAATATAAATCAAATCGATTTCAATTTTCAGTTCCGTTTTCGGGCAGTTGTTTGATTTTCCTTGCATTTAGCGGTGAAACAATGCTTTTTCCAATATTGGCTTCAATTTCTTTGCGGGTATTGCCAACAATTAAACCGCCACGGGCTGCTACTTTTCTGTTTTCTTCCGGTGTTTTGGGCTGATGTTGTTTCGAAATCTCGGTCGTAGTAGCTTCGGCAAGCGTATTTAGCGCCAATTCGAGGTTGGTCATATTATCCCGAAGACTCTCTTTTTTCAGGCTTTTAAGTTGTTTGTATTGTTTGGTGGTCAATCCCGACCAGCCATGTGTAATAATATCGGTTAATGTTGCATATTCCTGACCTTGTTTAACTCCCCGCTGTTCCCATTCATCCGTCAGTTCTTTGCGAACCTCAATACTTTTAAGTCGCTGATTGATCCAGTTGGTTGAATAACCTTTCCGATGGTAATATTCCAGCATCCGGTCGATTCCAAGTTCAGGATCTTCCATTTCGTCCAACCGCTCGCGTGCGACTTCGGCTAACCACAGTTTGAAAGGTTCAGCTTTGGGAGATGGAATCGATTGAATCAGCCTGAAAAGTTGTTCAACATCAGCAACATCAGTTAATCGCATTTTACCATCCGGAGCTTGCATTTTCAAACCGTTACAATTTGTAACGGTTTGGTTTCCCTCGGCTAATAATCTCTTTTTTAGGACTCTCCAATAAACTTGTGGATTTGGACTTTCAGTGAGTACGGTTATTACATCTACAATCGAGATGTACCATTTTTCCTGTTCTCCATCCCAAACAGTGCGAACTTTTTTATCTTCAAATATCTTTAAGGCGTCTTTTTTGGTCATTTTGATTGCAGATTAGATGAAATGATTTTAATTTAATCAGACTGATTATTTCAAATATAACAATCTTTCAGGAATTTTTGGGCACAAAAAAAAGCTGCCTGCATCTGCAAACAGCTTTTAGTATGTTTTATAAAATCTGAATCCTACTTCAACGAAGCCAAAGCTGCTTCGTAGTTGGGTTCGTCCACAATTTCAGGAACTTGCTGATTGTAAATTACCTGATGATTTTCGTCTAAAACAACGACCGAACGTGAGTGCAAATTGGCCAACGGACCGGTTGAAATTTCCAACTGATAATCTTTACCAAATTTTCCGGTAGCAAAATCCGAAACAGTGATTGCATTTGCGATGCCTTCAGTACCGCAGAAACGAGCCTGAGCAAAAGGTAAATCGCGTGAAATACAAAGCACTTTGGTGTTTTCCAGATCGGCAGCCAGTTTGTTGAACTGACGGACAGAAGCCGCGCAGGTTCCGGTATCCAGACTTGGGAAAATATTCAGAACAAGTCGTTGTCCGGTGAAATCTTTCAATGAAACTTTGGATAAGTCGTTTTTAATCAATTCGAAATCAGGAGCTTTTGTTCCTTTTGCAGGAAGTTCGCCTATTGTTTGAATTGCATTTCCTTTGAGCGTAATATTTGCCATAATAAATTGATTTAATGAAAATTGATTTTGATTTCTAAAACAGCAACCAACTAAAAATGTTTTACCGGACTACCTGTAATTTTTTCGAGCAGGTTATTTGCCAAACGGCTGGCTCCAATGCGGAAGAGTTCGGGCGTTAACCATTCATCACCCAGAATTTCCTGAACAATAGTAAGATAGAGGATCGCATCTTCAGGAGTAACAATTCCACCCGCCGGTTTGAACCCGATTTTCTGATCTGTTTCCTCAAAATGTTGTTTGATGGCCAGACACATCACAAATGCGGCTTCCGGACTGGCGGCTTGCGGCAATTTCCCTGTTGAAGTTTTGATAAAATCGGCTCCGGCAGAAATGGCCAGCATTGATGCCTGCCAGATTTGATCAACATTCAGCACTCCCGTTTCGAGAATTACTTTAAGATGGGCATCGCCAATGGCTTTTTTAATGGCCGAAATTTCGTTGGTGCAGGTTTCAAAATGACCTTCAAGAAATGCCCACAGCGGCAAAACAATATCAATTTCATCGGCTCCGGCTACCGCTGCAAGGTGTGCTTCTTCAATTTTAATTTTTGTAAAAGTCATCGACGAAGGAAATCCTCCGGCTACCGCGGCTATTTTCACATTCGGAACGTTCAGTGTGCTCTTTACCGTGTGAGCCATGTTCGGGTAAACACAAATGGCGGCCACGTTGCTGATTCCGGGAAATGCAGCCGAAAAACTGTTTACCTTTTCTGTAAATCCGGTTACAGAAGTAACAGTATCAGTTGAATTCAGGGTGGTGAGGTCGATGCAGGAAAGCGCCTTTTCAAACATTTCTTT
>CAMDGL010000204.1 GCA_945897845.1 Chitinophaga pinensis
TGGGACAACATTCTCAACTATAAACTCACCTCCGGATTACACAATTTAAATCTAACGGCAGCTCAGAGCGCCCTTCATGAAAGATTTGAATCATCCGGAATTCAGGTTGAAAATCTGGCATACAACTCCAGCTTTTATGCAGTTAATACGGCAGCCTTGATCAATAGTGTAACCAGCAACCTGGTAGAACGTTCCATTTTATCGTTTATGGGACGTTTTAATTATAGCTATAACGACAAATACTTATTAACGTTGACCGGACGCTACGATGGATCATCCGTACTTGCAGAAGGTAACAAATGGGCCTTTTTCCCATCAGTTGCCGGTGCATGGCGTGCAGGAGAAGAGGAATTCATTAAAAGTATGAACCTTTTTTCTGATCTGAAACTGCGTTTAAGCTACGGCGAAGTTGGAAACGATGTTGTTGCACCATACAGCACTCAGGCTTTCCTAAGAAAAACAGCGTATGATTTTAATGGTGTTGCTGGTTATGGTTATGCTCCCAACAACATTGGAAATGCCGATTTAAAATGGGAAAACAGCTCTGAAATCAATCTCGGCTTAAACATGGGTTTTCTGAAAAACCGGATAATGGTGGATCTTGAACTTTATGACAAAACGACCAACGACCTAATCCAGAATGTTGCCATACCCACTTCACTGGGATTTGGCGCTGTAACTGCCAATGTGGGCAAAATACAGAACCGTGGAGTTGAACTTACGATTAATTCAGTGAACATTCAGAAAGAAAATTTCAGATGGAGCACAAACCTCAATTTCTCGACCAACCACAATGAAATTCTGGAACTATATGGAGGTACTGTTACCGAAGATAAAGCAAACAGATTATTTGTTGGCGAGTCATTAAGATCAAATTTCTACTACGAATTTGATGGAATTTGGCAATTGGATGAAAAAGATGAAGCTGCAAAATATGGCCAGGTACCAGGTTCTGTAAAAGTTGTTGATCAAAACAAAGATGGCAAGATATCTTCATCGGCTGATATTGACGACCGGGTTGTACTTGGAAATGAATTGCCCAAATGGATGGCTGGTATTAACAATACTTTCAACTATAAAAACTGGGACTTCTCTTTCTTTGTATATACCCGTCAGGGTGTTCAGTACCGCAATAGCTTGTTGCAGGGAACCATGGGCGAATTGGGAAGCAACCGTTACAACCATTTGAACCTGAACTATTGGACTGAAACCAACCCGACCAATGATTATTTCGGTGTATGGCAAGGCAATCCACACCGTGAGGCAATTCAATATAAAAATGCCGATTTCTGGAGAATATCAAACATTACCCTGGGATACACACTGCCTAAAACAATGCTTAATACTATTAAATTCAGCAACTTAAGATTTTATTTACAGGCTAACAATCCTTTTATTTTCATGAAAGAAAAAAACATCTGGATGGATCCGGAATTTAATTCAGGAACTTACCAGGATGACGTTCCCAATGCAGTTTATTCTTTTGGAGTAAGCGCTTCTTTCTAAGTTTAATTTATTCAATACAAAAAATTAAAATACAATGAAAAAATATAAAATACGGAATTTCATCCTGTCTGCTCTTCTGATATTTGTGGGTACAGGATGTCAGGATTTCTTAAAAGAGGAATCAGTCTCAAATATAACTGCTGATTCTTACATTGTGAATGAAGCCGGTTACGAGGATTTGGTCAAATCTTGCTATCCGCTTTTGCGCGATTTCATACTAAACTATCCGCTTGCTTTACCGGGAACAGACATATTCCAGGCTGGTAACTGGAATGTAAAAGCAGTTGGCGATGGGCCTGCACTTGATACTTACAATGTCAATTTAACATCAGCATCGGGTGAAGTTTCAGCCTTTTGGGACATCCTGTACCGCGAGATAGGCCGCACCAACGCAGCCATTGAACGCGGTGAAGCGATCACTTATGTTGATCCTGCAAAAAAAGCAGCACGCATGTCTGAAGCCAAGTTTCTGCGTGCATTGAGTTACTTCTATCTGGTGCAAACATGGGGCGATGTACCCATGCCACTTACTGAAACCGTTGCTCCAAACAAAGAAGTAATCAGGGTGCCTTCGGCACAGGTTTACACGCAAATTTTAAAAGATCTGACCGAAGCCGAAGCTGCACTTCCGGTAACCGCCACCGATTACGGCCGTGTAACCAAAGGTGCTGCACAATTCCTTTTGGCCAAAGTTTATCTTACCCGAGGCTGGAATTATAACAACTCGCTTGGCGGAACTGCCGCAGATTTTAAAACCGCCCTCACCTGGGCCGACAAAGTAATCGCAAGCTATGCTCTGGTACCGCAGTACAACACACTTTTCCCAAAACGGGAAACTAATCCGTTGAAACAATACACAGGAGCTCAGAATGACAGAAACTCTGAAGTTGTTTTCGCAATTCAATACAACAGCGATGTACTTACCAATGCCATGGAAGTACCCGGAACAGGCACCAGGGAACCCGGTAACTATTACCATTCCATATTCCCCGGCAATTCAGAACTTATTGGAAGTGCTGGCAGAACGAGTGATTACAACCGTCATCTGAATCAAAATGTACCTTCGCCTGCAGCCTATCGGTTTTTCGATCCTCAAAAAGACAGCCGATATACGCACAACTTTCTAAATGTAATTTACGCCCTAAAAGCGGTGTCAAATTATGCTTACAGTTTTACCGATGCCAACCTTAAAGTGAGTTATGCCGTGGGCGACACAGTTGCTTACTGGACACCATGGAATAAACCTGCAACTGGTGCTGCAAAGGGAATTGACGAAGGAGGCAAGAAGAAATACGCCGTAATGAATTTGGACCAGCAAATAACCGGAGTTCAGGTATCACGTTTAACATCAGCCACTCCAACTATGTGGAAATTCTGGCAACCTGGAATTGCCTATGGTGACGGATACGGAACTTTTGATTTTGCGCTGTTCCGTTCTGCCGAAGCCTATCTAATTGCTGCCGAAGCCATTGTAAAAGGGGCAACCGGTGGTGCATTGGGTGGTGCCGATGTTTATTACAACAAAGTTCTCGATCGTGCTGTCGGTGTTGGCGTTAATCCATTGCGTGCAAAATTTCCTGAAGATCTTACCTCATTGGAAACTGAATCCTACCGTGCAACTCCGGCAAACATTTCTGTCGATTTGATATTGGACGAGAGTGCCCGTGAATTAATGGGTGAGTTCAATCGCTGGTGGGATCTGAAAAGAACCGGGAAACTGATCGAACGTTCCAAAAAATATAATTTCTGGACAAAAGCCAAGGGATCCCTTGTAGAAAAACATTTGGTCCGTCCAATCCCTCAGACCGAAATTGACCGTTCTTCACCATCTGTCGAAAATAATCCGGGATACTAATTTCCATTTTATTTCTGAAAAGGGGAAGAGGGATTCATTCCTTTTCCCCTTTTTTTGACTTTGCAGATATGATAAAAGTGATTGGATATGATGCAAATGAACTAAGAAGGTCAAATGAAGAATCAAAAAACAATAACCGAAACCTGTTTTTCAAAAGGATTATCATCGGAAAGGAATCCGGCTTCAATTAGGATCTTCCTTTATATTGCAACGTTTCTGCTTCTGTTGGGTTGCAGCGGAAATAACAAAACAGTTGATTCTGGAGGAAATCCGGTTTTACTAAAAGCAGTGCACCCACGCTACCTGGAAATTCCAATTCCTTCAGGAGGCATTGAAGTGCAAACCAATCCACCCATACTTCGGTGGCCTAAAGAAAAAGGTCAACACATTAGCTATGAGATCAGACTTTCGCAGGACTCACTGTTTCAGGATAGTACGGTCACTATCAGCGCTAAAACCGTGATGGCCATTTACAATCCCCACCGGAAACTCAACGCTGGAAAATGGTACTGGCAGTTCAGGAAAGCAGGCGAAGATTTTTCAAAATCCCTGAAATTTGTTGTGAACGAAGATGCGGTGAACATCGTATCTCCAACAGCCTCTGATTTTCTGCGTTCAACCCCGGCCGGGCATCCAAGAGTTCTTCTTCTGAATGAAGAGGCAAATCAATTAAAAAGTCTGGGCAACAATCCGGATGCTCAGGCGATAATTTCAGAAGCAAAAAAACAGCTTCAGATCGAAACGCCCAAAGAAGAAGATGCCCATTCGAAACGGAAACTAAGCGACAAAAGTCAGCAGCGAAAACTGGATTTGGATGCCAGTCAGCACTTATCCTCACAGGTTTACAAAGCGATCAACTCGCTTGCTCAGGCATTTGTATTAACCGGAAACCAAGCGTTTTCAGCCAAGGCCATTTCTTTGGCAATGGAAGTCAGTTCGTGGGATGCGACCGGAGTGACACACCTTTCAGATTTTGGCGATGCCCGCTGTATGCTTGCAATGGCGATTGTTTTTGATACTTTTCACGATCAGTTAAGCGAGAGCCAGAAGAAAAAACTGATCACTGCCATTTCGGAAAGAGCCGGTTATTTTTACAGTGAATGGATCAATGACATTGAATCCAAAGTTTTAAGCGGCCATGTATGGCAGCATATCCTTCATTATTTTTTCCAGACAGCGCTGGCAATGCATGGCGAAGTTCCCGAAGCAACCAATTGGCTGACATGCGCATACGAACTTTTTCTGGCCCGGGCGCCTGTGCTGGGAGGTTTTGATGGCGGATGGGTAGAAGGTGCATCCTACTTCAGGATGAACATGGAAACCATGCTCGACATTCCGCTTTTCATTCAGAAATTTACCGGGTTCGATTTCATCAATGCCCATCCGTGGTATGCAGAAAATATAAAATGGTTGGTTTATCACCTTCCCCCCGGTTCTTCTGCCGATGGATTTAGCGATAACTCGGAAGAAGTGCGGATGCCCGGAGCCGAATACATTGCATATGCAGAAGAAATGGCAAAACTTACCGGAAAACCGCTCGCTGCCTGGTATGCCAGTGAATGCCGGAAATATGAAAATCCCGATCTTTCACAAACGGAAACATTGCGGTGGATCAGGTTGGCCAAAACACGCGCCCTGTCCATTCCTGAAACAACGCAAATATCAAAACTTCCGATGGGAGCGGTTTTCAATGACATGGGACTTGCAGCCGTGCATACAAATCCAATGAACACAGACACTGATCTGATGGTTGCGTTTAAGTCAAGTCCGCTGGGTGCTTATGGACATTTACTTTGCGATCAGAACACCTTCAATATTCTGTATGGTGGAAAGCCTTTGTTTTACCGCACCGGCTACAAAGTAACCATGGACGACCCGCACCGCACCGACTGGTACCGAACCACCAAAAGCCAGAACGGAATATTGGTAAACGGAGAAGGACAATCATACAGCAGCGATTCATTCGGCTGGATTTCACGTTTTGTGCAGGGCGACGAAATTGCTTACATCAAAGGAGATGCGACCAACGCATATAAAAATGAAGATCCGACGATGGATTCTGGCATCAAAAAAATATTCAGGCACATCATTTTGCTGAAACCCGATGTGGTAATTATTTACGATGAACTCGAATCTGTTCAGGACGTAAAATGGTCGTGGCTGATACACAGCTTGCAGGAAATGAAAATGGATACGGTCAGCCATACATTTTCGACAGAATTGCCCGGTGTAAAAGGCATTGGCAAAATGTTTCAAAGTCAGTCTGCAAAATGGGAACTTGCCGACACTTCCGATGTGCCAGCTGTCAACTGGAGAAATGCGAAACACACCGATGGCACTTTAAAAACCTACGATGCCCCGCAATACCACCTTAAGATTAGTTCGCATCAAAAAAATAAGCGCATGCGTTTTCTGACCATTCTGAAGATATCTCCAGATGCTGATCAGGAACTGATCTTATCCGATAGCCAACCTGATGAAAATGGGAAGGTGGACCTCACCATTGGACAATGGAAAATCGCTGCCAGCCTGAATTGCAATTTTGCTGCTGAACTCGTAATCAGGAAAACTGACGAAACAGCCGCTTTTTCAATTTATCCGAAAGGGATAAAGCTGAATGGGAAAATAATTAGGGGGAAACAGGCAAACAGTTCTTTGCTGGCCGAAAAAAAGAACGGTAAAACAATCATTCAGGAAATTATAGATGCTATGCCTCATGCAATGAAGAACGTAATTTTATACAATCGCTAAATCCAAAAATCATGAAACTACTCACAGCAAGTTGTATAATGTTGGGCCTCTTGCCTATAGATCAGGTCAATGGCAAAGAAAAAACGAAGGATAAACCAAACGTACTGATGATTTGCGTGGACGATTTAAACGATTGGATTGGTTGCATGGGCGGGCATCCGTTGGCTAAAACACCCAATATCGACAAACTGGCTTCCCGCGGCATTTTATTTACCAATGCCCACTGCCAGGTTCCTTTGTGCGGACCTTCAAGAGCTTCATTGCTAAGCGGGCTTCGCCCTTCAACAACGGGCATTTATGGTCAGATAAAAGATGGCGATATCAGGTCAGCGAATGAGCAAACTAAAAAAGCTGTTTTTTTACCTGAATATCTCAGAAACAACGGCTACCATACGATGGGCATCGGCAAAATATTTCATGACCACGCCCCTGCCGGTGTTTTTGATGAATCGGGAGGAAGGGAAAAGGGATTTGGCCCTTTACCTCCAAACGGGAAAAAATTTCATTGGGATAAAAAAGGAACTCAAACCGATTGGGGGGCATTTCCTGAAACTGATCAGGAAATGCCGGATTACCATTCGGCGCAATGGACCATTGAACGACTCAAACAGAAACACACCAAACCGTTCTTTTTATCAGTAGGTTTTATCAGGCCGCATGTGCCGTGGTACGTTCCTCAAAAATGGTTCGATAAGTTTCCGATCGAAACAGTAACCACTCCTCCCTATAAAAAGGATGACAGAAACGACCTGCCACCCATCGCGCTTCAGGTTGATGACTTGCCAATGATGCCAACAACCGAATGGGCAATAGAAAATCATCAGTGGCAAAATATGGTTCAGGCTTATCTCGCATGTGTTTCTTTTGTTGACAATTGCGTTGGCGAAGTATTGAACGAGCTTGAAAAAAGTGACTATAAAAACAATACCATCGTCATTTTATGGTCGGACAACGGCTACCGGCTCGGCGAGAAAGGGACTTTTGCAAAACAATGTTTGTGGAACGAAGCAACCCGCGTTCCACTAATAATCTCGCTTCCCGG
>CAMDGL010000205.1 GCA_945897845.1 Chitinophaga pinensis
ATTCATCAGCCATCATCGGCCATTTTTAAACTGTTCGATAAGTTGTGGATTATGGATTCGGGAGGCCGGCCTATTTACACAGGCAATCCGCTCGATGGCATCATCTATTTCAAAAGAGAGGTTAACCATGTCAATGCCGAAATTTGCGAGTGCGTGGTTTGCGGAAATGTAAACCCCGAGCAGGTACTCGAAATTGTAGAAACAAAAAAAATAGATCATTCAGGAAATTTTCTTCCTGAACGTCGTTTTGCGCCTGAGTATTGGTACGACCAGTACCGGAAAAATGCAAAGGTGAAAAAGGAGGAAATTCAGGGTTCTGCAACCGTGTTACCTCTAACGGATTCAAAAAAACCAGGCTTGCTGAAACAGTTCAAAATATTCTTCGAACGGAATTTAAGAATAAAAATCACCGACCGGCAATACTTGTTCATCAATCTGCTCGAAGCACCAATACTGGCAGTAATTGTTGCCTGGTTCACCCGCTTCTCTGAGGGCGACAAGTATATCTTTTTCGAAAATAAAAGTTTAATCTCCTACCTTTTCATGTCTGTTGTTGTGATGTTGTTCATGGGAATGAGTGTCAGTGCGGAGGAAATCATTAAGGACCGTAAAATATTGCAGCGCGAATCGTTCCTCAATCTGAGCAGGTTCAGTTATTTAAATTCAAAAATTCTGTTCCTGATTTTACTTTCCGCATTTCAATCGTTCAGTTTCGTTTATATCGGAAACCTCATCCTGGGAATTCATGATATGACGATGGCTTATTGGCTCATTCTTTTTTCGGTGGCGGTTTTCTCCAACCTTTTGGGTTTAAATATTTCATCTGCATTCGATTCGGTTGTAACCATCTACATTTTGGTTCCTTTGCTATTGATACCGCAAATATTGCTTTGTGGAGTCGTTGTAAAATTCGATGATTTACAGAATAAAAAGGCCGGCAAAGATGCGGTTCCGCTCACAGGTGAAATCATGGCTTCGCGCTGGGCTTTTGAAGCGCTTGCGGTTGAACAGTATAAAGAAAACAGGTACATGGCCGGTTTTTTCGAGATGGAAAAAGAAATGGCACAGGCCCGCTTTCGTTTCGATATTCTGACCACTGAGTTGATCGGCCAGATTGACCTCGTGGATGGATGGACAAGATTGAACAAGCCAGCAGACGACATTTCACGGAAACTGAGAATCATTAAAAATGAAATCGAAAAATTGAATATTGAAAAAGTTCTGCCTGAATTTCAGTTTACGGGAAGCCTGATTCCCGGCAAATTCAATTACGAAATTGCAGAACTTGCAAAAACGTACCTTAACCAACTAAAGTCCTTTCACAATAACCGATATCTCAAAATAAAATCAGAGAAAGACCAGTTGATCAACCAGTTGAACAAAGAAAAAGGCGATCAGTTTCTGTACAATCAGAAAATGAAATTTCACAACAAATCACTTGAAGTACTGGTACTCAACTCTGAAACAAATGAATTTTACCGCGAAACACCTGATGGTTATATGCAAAAAATAGCCCCGATATATAAGGATGCGGATTTTTCAAACGGGAGGGCACATTTCATGGCTTCACAAAAAAACCTGTTTGGATATGCTGTTGACACCTTTATTTTTAACGTGGGAGTAATATGGTTGATGAGTACATTTTTATACATTGCCCTTTATTACAACTGGCTGCGAAAATTGCTGCAAATATCGGCTCAGTTCAAAAACCTTAAAAGTTTCTTTAAAAATGGGAAACAGTAAAAATAAGCATTTCGTTATTGACAACCGGATTGAAGAACTGTCGGCATTGGCGGAGAAAATTGATGATCTGGCAAAGAAATGGGAGTTGTCTCAGGCTCTGGCCATGAATATCAATCTGGTAATTGAAGAAGCGGTTTCAAACATTATTTTTTATGCTTTTGCGGACACTGACAAACACGAAATCAGAATTTTAATATCTCTTGAAAACAGCAGTCTTACCATCAAAATAACAGACGATGGCATTCTGTTCAATCCTTTGGAACAGAAACAACCCGAGATAAATTTACCTGCTGAGGAAAGGCCTGTTGGAGGACTTGGAATTTTTCTGATATCGCAGATTATGGATAAAATGCATTATTCCAGGCAAAAAAATCAAAACATTTTGACACTAAATAAAAGTATCTCATGAATATTAAGAAAGAAAAAATTGGAAATTTTACCGTTCTAAAAATCAAAGGAAGAATTGATACCATTCACTCTTCTGCTTTAGAGCTTGAGGTCAACCAGCAATTTGACAGTGGAGAAAAAAATTTGATTTTTAATTGCAGCGGAATGGACTACATCAGCAGTTCAGGATTAAGAATATTTCTGGTTGCACAAAAAAAAGCCAAAGCAATAAACGGAAAACTTTTTCTGTGCGATATGCAACCTGCTATTCAGGAAATTTTCAGAATATCCGGATTTTCAAATTTATTCCGGATTTTCGACACACAGGAAGAAGCTCTTGAAAACCAGTAATTTTAATTCGTAAAATAATTAATCGTTATGCAACTTTCAATTGTTCCATTCTTATTAAGCCTGCTCCTTTTGAGACGTTTATCCGGTTTTTCAAAGATAAACGATAATCAGCAATGGATAAGATGGTGCAGTTATGCCCGCTTTTTCTCGGTATTTCTGTTTTTAGGCGGCTTCCTTCTTTCTAATCAGGAAGCCACCCGTTGGATATGGCATATCTTTTTGATTTCACTCCTTCTTTTTTCTTTTCAACAAAATGAAATGCGCCCGCTGCGCATGTTTTTAATGGCCTTTCTACCTTATGCTGCAGTGACGCTTATAAAAGATTTAACCGAAGTAATTTTAAAGGATTTTTATAATCACTGGAACAATTATTTTGATACTGCTTTTATGTTATCGGTTATCTGGTTGTTCGCCATTCTTTATAGCCAGAACAGGCAGAACAAAGCAGCAGAAAAAGAACGGATAAAAAGACAAAAAGAAGATGAAATTAACAGAGCTATTGCCATTCGAAAGGTTGAACTTGAAGGCTTGGTTGCCGAACGAACGGCTGAACTTACACAGCAGAAAGACGAATTAGAGCATACTTTGGACGAATTGCGCTCCACTCAGGCACAGCTCATCCAATCCGAAAAGATGGCTTCATTGGGCGAACTTACTGCCGGAATTGCACATGAAATCCAAAACCCGTTGAACTTCGTCAATAATTTTTCGGAAATAAGCAATGAGTTGCTCGACGAAATGAAGGATGAAATTACAGCCGGCAACTGGCAACTGGCATCTGAAATTGCCGACGATGTAAAACAAAACCTCGAAAAAATCTACCACCACGGCAAACGGGCGGAAGCGATCGTAAAAGGAATGTTGCAGCATAGCAGAACAAGTAGCGGAGTAAAAGAACCTACTGATATTAATAAACTGGCCGATGAATATTTGCGCCTGGCTTATCACGGTTTGAGGGCAAAAGATAAATCATTCAACGTAACCATGAAAACTGATTTTGATGAACGCATTGGAAACATCAATATCATTCCGCAGGATATTGGCCGGGTAATTCTGAATTTAATCACCAATTCATTTTATGCGGTCGATGAAAAGAAAAGAAACAGCCCCCTAACCCCCAAAGGGGGAATTGAAACCACCCAAAACCTTTACGAACCAACAGTTACCGTTTGTACGAAGCTGATTATCCCCTCTTCAGGGGGCAGGGGGGCTGTGGCTCAAATTTCTGTCCGTGATAATGGCAACGGCATTCCTCAAAATATCGTCGACAAAATCTTTCAGCCTTTTTTCACGACCAAACCAAGTGGACAAGGAACCGGATTGGGATTGAGCATGAGTTACGATATCGTCACCAAAGGTCATGGCGGAGAATTGAAAGTAGAAACAAAAGAAGGTGAAGGTTCGGTATTTACGATTTTGCTGCCTTTAAAACAAAGTTAATTGTAAGAGGAACATTGAAGGATATGAACTATTTTTAACTTGAACAATGATGAGAAAAATATTAGTAGTTGACGATGAAAGGGATATTCAAACCCTGTTTGAGCAACGATTCAGAAAAGAAATAAAGAACGGCGAATTGAATTTTGTATTTGCATTTTCAGGAGAAGATGCACTGAGCTATATGAAAGATCATGAACAGGAAGCGGTTTTGATCCTTTCGGATATAAACATGCCAGGAATGAGCGGACTCGAATTACTGAAGCACATTAAAGAGAAATACGAAAAGCCACCACCTGTTGTAATGATGATTACTGCTTATGGCGACAATGAAAATTACAAACTGGCCATGCAACTTGGAGCCGATGATTTTTTGACCAAACCGGTTGATTTTATTTCACTTAAAGAGAAATTAAAAGCGAAGTCAGTATGATAAAAATTTTAATCGCCGATGATGAAGCTGATCTCGAAATACTCATCAGGCAGAAATTCCGCCAAAAAATAAGGAAAAGCATTACGAATTGATGCAGGCCTTAATATCAGGAATGCGATTGAAAAACTGCGTGTTATTGCCGGAGAGTCACGTTTTAAACCGCGGGTTTCGATCGGCATAAACCGCGGTGAAATGGTATATGGCAATATTGGATCTTCAACACTTCGCCGACTTGATTACACGGTAATTGGCGATATTGTTAATTTGGCTGCCCGCCTTCAATCTTCAGCCAGGTTAAACCAAATTCTGTTCAGCGAAGAAAACTACCTGAAATTTGTTTGCAATAAAATCGGTGAAATGGCATTCAAAAATAAAGAAATGGCGGTGATGGTTTTTGAAGTGTTAAGCTGATTAAAAACAAATACAAAAAGAATGGTACGACATTCAAATAAGATTTATTTCAAAACACCGATACCATACTGAATATTGCCTGAAACATCTGGAGAACACGAAATTGAAAAACCTGAAGCATATCCAGTAAAAGGCTCGTTTACTTTAGTTTACAAATCATTTTCCCTTCAGTTCCTGATAAATTGCTAATAAAAAATCACGGTTGTCGGCGGTCAGATAATGCATTTCGCCACCCATACGGTTAAATGTTTTGCAATAGCGCAGGTAATAGGCCGGATTATCCATCGGCGGTTCACCATTTGTTTGCCAGTCCCAATCGGATTTGGCCAAATCAACAATCAGCATAAAATGATCGTCGATATGACCCCCCTTTTGCATGATCAGGTTCTGAGACATGGACAAAGCTTTTTCAAAAATCATGGGCGACATTACTGCTGATCCGATCGACAGGTACACGCCGTTATCCAGGTTGCTCACACTATTGGCAAAACTCAGGAAATCGTTCAGCGCAACCCGGCCCAACGCAGCGCCGTGGTTCATCGGATGGTTGTAAATGATGTCGTGCCCGAACATCGGGTGACCGGTAAACGGAATTCCCAATTCGTACGCGCGGGCCTGTGCCGAATATTTTTTAAACGGATGCGGTATGCTCCTGAAACCGCCTTTCAGGTCATATTTCTGAATCGTTCCCGCCAAATCAATCGCAGCAGCCGCAAGTTCAGAATTGGTTTTCATCTTTGCTGATGCCTCGTCATACAGAAAAGAAATTTCAGGAATTTGCAGTCCTTCCAGCGAAATCATTTTACCGACCGATTCTCCGTAGCCCAAGCCTTCGTATGCGCCAACAATCAGCGCCAGATTTATATTGAAGCCTGTTTCGTCCCAAATTCCAAACTGACCCAGTTCAACGTTTTCGCGAACATCTTCACTCGATTTTCCCTGAAAAGCGAATTCCCAGTCGTGAATAATACCGGCGCCATTGGTCGATAAATGAGTTACCCAGCCTTCTTCCATCAGGGCAATCAAGGTTGGCGACATACCATTTTTGATGGTATGGGCGCCAAATGTGAGCATCACCGATCGTTTTTCATGACGGGCTAACCGAATGCGATCCGCAGTTTTTTCAATCAGCTTTTTATCCAATCCAGAAAGATGATCTGGTTTCTGAGTTACATCAATATGGTCTTTTTCAATGTAAACCTTGTTTTTCCGATCTCCCAGTTTTTTAATTGCCAACTGATCGCGATCTAATTTTGGATAAGGCATTTTTCTATCTGTTGAGGTTTATTGAACTGAACCAATCTGCACAAACTGATATCATCAAGTTTCTTTTGTAACTGTTCTTTTTCATTCGAAATGGATTTTACAATTCTAATTTAGAGCAGAATGAGAATGATTTTCGAAGAAATGATTTTCGACCATCCCGCAAAGGGTATGGTAAACAGGCAAATGCAATTCCTGAACGTAGGCTGTTCGTCTTCCTGAAACGTTGATGAGGACATCGCAAAACGGTTTCATTCTTCCACCTGTCTCGCCTGTTAATCCAATAACAGTCAGTCCTTTTGCCTTGGCGGTTATCAAGGCATCAATTACGTTTTGTGAATTTCCTGAAGTACTGATTGCGATTAAAACATCGCCGACATTTCCATAACCAACCACTTGCTGTGCAAAAATCAGGCTGGCATCTGTATCGTTCGCCACTGCTGTTATCAATGCACTGTGAGCTGTAAGTGAAATGGCCGGCAATCCCTGCTGAAGTTTTTCTGCAAGGTATGCTCCACGATCTCCTGAAATTTCAGCCAGTTGATTTTTCAAGTTATCCGTTATTGGACGCTTTTTTTCATAAACATTCATCAGTTCGGCCACAAGGTGATCGGAGTCCGAACAACTTCCGCCATTGCCACAAACCAGCACCTTTCCACCCTGCTCATAGCAGACGATCATACTTTCAGCAGCTTTTCTTATTTCATTTTCAACAGCCGATAGTTCCGGGTATCTTTCGATCAATTCTTTCATTAAAAGTTTGTTTTCCACTGCAAATATTTTAAAATTTGTTTTCGTAAACAGCCACACACAATGCGGCATAATCGCCATTCCAGCACCAGCCTGAAAGTAGTTTAATAAAACGAATAATAATCGGTTTTCATATTTGAATAATGCATTTTTGCAGACGTTTATTGTTTCGGGTTCCAAAATACAGGGTTTTACACGGAGCTTACAATATTTCACCTGTAACAGGATACCGTATAATATGTCATATTTGCACCCGTTGATTGATAATAACTAAATTAACCTAAACCAGGCATGCAACTACCTCTTTTTGACCTTATTGTTTTCATTGTACTGACATTCGGAAATGTTCTTTT
>CAMDGL010000206.1 GCA_945897845.1 Chitinophaga pinensis
AAATACGTCGAACTGCCCGAAGGTTTTGAAAATGTCCAGGATCTGGACGGACGGTTGTGGGACCTACTGTACATGTTCATGTTTGCCGCAAAGGCTTGCAGTTCATCCACAATGATGTACAAACTGAACGTGGTTCTTGCTGACAAAGGTGACTGGGAACCGAATGAGAAATTGGATCCGGATCTGGACGGAAACCGGAACATGCGGCTTGTAACACTAAAATCGGTTATCCAGGCACAGGATTTTGACGATCCGTCACCGGCCATTTTTATCATGAAACCATCGGAGGATTGACCATGACACGGATCATCAAACTTCAACCAAATTACAGACAAGGGAAATACGCACGTATGCCAAAAGTCGTCCCCAAGCTTACACTTACCGGAAACTGGCTTCAGGAAGCTGGGTTCTATCCTTCAAAACTCATACAGGTTGCGGTTTCCAACGGCAAACTGGTAATTACTTCAGTGGAATAAAAAATTAACCGGGTGTGCTTGAAACCCTTATAAGACCGAAAGGCATCGGCAATTTACTCATGCTTGAATTAGAAATCCAAACAACAGATCGGTTACTAAACGGAATACTTTGGACACTTGGCCCGTACCTCGACGAAAAAGGGGCAATCATGGATCGTCCGTGGCTGTTCGAACTGGCCGAAAGCTACAACGAAATTGTAGCCATGCTTCCAGTTCATTGGAAACTGGAACATCATCAATTTTTACACTACGATTAATCATCTTAAAACAATTTATCATGGATATTACACTTAACGAAAGTTGGATCAGTGGAAAATACAGCTGTGGAGTAATAGATACTTCACTCGGAACTGTTGAAGTTTTTGACGAGGAAGAAGGTTTTTTCGCACAGGGAGAACATGCCTGGGAAATCATTTCAGAAATCCACCGGATATGGGTGAATGGAGATTTGACCACTGAACAGGCTTTTCAGCAGTGGATTTCATCAAACTTTTAATAATTATTCAATCAAACAATTTAAATCAAATGATCATGGATTATTTAGTCATAGGTTCAAATGGGTTTGCCCAAATGGGCGATTCAGCATTTTACAACAAACAGAAAATTGAAATGCGGGTACTGATGGATTTCTTTCACGCTAATTTTCCCATTCCGCAGAAATTCAAAACATTGGCGTACTACTCAGCAAAAACGTTTCACCACGATTTTGGCGATTATCAGGAAATCGTGCTTTGGTACGACCGTGAGTATTTTGACACTCTGGAAGAATCAGAAGTTGAAGCCGATCAGGAGATGTTTGACTTGTTCTGGTCCTGGTTCAATGTAATTGAATCCGTTGACCTTGAAACTGAAGAACTGACCGATCAGATCAAGGCGGCTTACTTCAAATCGGTGGATGTTTCAAAAGGAGAACATTTATCGGTATCAATTGCATCCTAAAAAATTAGGGGATTAAAATCCCCTTTTTTAGTCGCTGCGCTTCTCCATAAGGTTGTCCTTTCCCTGTCAGGTCACTTTGCCCAATTTTGATTCACATTCATTTTTAAACTAAAATTTATACCATGAAAAATTTTCTTTCAGTAATGATTTTGATGATCGGATTGCTATTCAGCTTTCCACAGGGCAATCAGGTAAAGGCTTCTTCCCTACCCGATCAAACTTCTATCACCGCAGAAAACCCGGAAATTGCACCCGCGGCATTGGCCCAGGAGGAAGGAGGTGCTCAAGTTACTCCTGAACAAACCAATGTGGAGCAGGAAACAGCTAAAAGCTTTTTAACTGATAATTGGGGAGTATTACTTTTGGGACTGCTTGGGTTCTTTGACCTGGTTGCCAGATTGACGCCAACAGAAAAGGATAATTCAATCGTTAATTTCCTTCTGACAGTATTCAATGCCATCATTCCAAACTTCAGGAAGGGAGGTGGCAGCTTTAGGCTGCTGAGCAAATAAGTTGGATTTTTGGAACGATTTGAATCCCGGTGCGAAAGTATCGGGATTTTTTTTGCATCAAAAAGGAAATAAAAATAAAATTTGCAAGCTCATTTCAGGGGATTATTTGAGCGAAATTAAGGTCTGTTAATTATAACAAATAAAAAAGTTTTGACCCATTTGTTGACCCATTTTAAACAAAAAACCCCTGCAAGCCTAGTGCTGCAAGGGTTTCATTTTTGTATTGGTGACCCAGCTGGGATTCGAACCCAGGACCCCATCCTTAAAAGGGATGTGCTCTACCTGCTGAGCTACTGAGTCATCCTTAATTTATCGCCTTTTTGTTAAGGCGCTGCAAAGGTAAACGCTATTTTCTTTTTTGCAAACCATACCGGCATTTAATCGCAATTAAGCTGAATAATTTATAAACAATGATTTGTTAGCTTTCTGATTGATTGTCATATAGAATTTAAACTAATTTTGCTTTTCGTAAATATCTAAATATTGGATTGTGAAAAACAAAGTGGTAGTGATAACCGGCGCTTCATCGGGAATTGGCAGGGCTTTGGCCATAGAATTCGCTTCGAAAGGTGCCCGTTTAACATTGGGTTCACGACGTACAGAATTGCTAGAAGTACTTCGAAATGAACTCCATACAGCTGAAATACTGATTCAAAAAACGGACGTAAGCAACGAAAAAGACTGCCGGATACTGATCGATGAAACTATTAAAAGGTTTGGGCAAATAGATGTTCTAATCAACAATGCAGGTATTTCAATGCGCGCACTTTTCGAAGATGTTGATTTAAATGTAATTCGCAACTTGATGGATGTGAATTTTTATGGCACAGTTTATTGTACAAAATTCGCATTGCCCCATCTGCTGAAAACCAAAGGCAGTTTGGTGGGTGTCATTTCCATTGCCGGATATGTCGGACTACCGGGGCGGACTGGATACTCGGCCTCAAAATTTGCCATCCGCGGATTTCTGGATACTGTCAGGATCGAAAACCTAAAAAAAGGATTGCATGTGTTGGTGGCTGCGCCAGGTTTCACAGCTTCAGAAGTGCGAAAAGCAGCGCTTACCGAAGATGGTTCTCAGCAGGGCGAAACTCCACGTGACGAAAGTCAAATGATGTCGGCGCAAGATTGTGCACGACACATTGTTCGGGCTGTTGAGAAACGGAAACGGTCGTTAATACTAACATTTACTGAAGGAAAATTAACAGTATTTCTGGGTAAATTCTTTCCGGCTTTGCTCGACAAACTAACATACAACCACATGACCAAAGAGCCAAATTCTCCATTTAAATAATTCAGAAAATGATTGTTACCGAAACTAAAATAAGGGTTTACTATCAGGACACCGATAAAATGGGTGTTGTCTATTACGGAAATTATGCCCGCTATTATGAAGTTGGACGCACCGAAATGATTCGTGAACTTGGATTTACTTACAAACAAATGGAAGAACTGGGCATCATGCTTCCGGCCAGAAGCTTAAAAATAAATTATATAAAATCAGCTTATTACGATGAATTATTGACAGTAAGAACAATTGTTGACACTATCCCGCAGGTAAAATTTCCGATCAGAACTGAAATATACAACGAAAAAGGAGAACTGATAAATTCAGGAGAAGTAGTTCTGGTGTTTTTCAGCTCGGTTACCAACAAACCGGTTGCAGCTCCTAAATTTTTCACAGCCGAAATGATGAGAATTTTCAGCCAAAACTCAAACTTCTCTGAACCACTATAATAACAGTTACAAGCACAAAAATTACGATTAAAACACCTGCTGTTTTATTGATCCACCAGAGAATCCGAAGGTTTATTTTGTGCCTGAACAAGCTCACAATTCCAGACAAAGAAAACCACCACAGAAAAGCGCCGGTAAAAACGCCCAAAATAACAAATGATGAATGGTAAGGCTGTTCGAGATTGACTGCAACTCCTGAACTGGTAAAAACAGCCAGAAATACAAAAACAGTTAACGGATTAGAGAAAGTAACCAGAAAACTGGAGATAATATCCTTTAAATGAGTGTTTCCACGAAGACGGTGACGTCGAAAATCGGAAACCGGATTTTTGAAAAATATATGGATGCCAAGTCCTAAAACAACCAGTGCACCAATTGACTGAAATAAAAGCTCATATTCACGGATAAAATCAACCAGAAAAGTTAGACTAAAACCGGCTATAACAGCATAAACAGTATCAGACAACGCTGCCCCCATACCTGACAAAAGACCAGCTACACGGCTCTTATTTACGGTTCGTTGTATAACCAATATTCCTATCGGCCCTAATGGTATAGAAACCAGAAGGCCAATCAAAATTCCTTTCGCAATCAATGATAAAAACATGCGGCAAAAATAAAACGATTTTATCAGTAATTACCAACTGTCTTAAAAGCTTACAAAATTTAATCATTCTTAAATCCTATTCGGCATTATTTATTATTTTTAGAACTATTTAAAAACTTACTAAAATGGAAGAATTAGCAGTTGGAACCCGCGTCGAACATCCGCGTTACGGCGAAGGAATAGTCAGTAAAAATAAAATTACAGCGTATGAAATATTTTTTGAACGGGGCGGAAAAATTGAAATCACCAAACGAAATGAGGATTTGGAAGTAATTGACGCACCTGCTGATAAACCTAAAAATTCGCTGACTTTGGCTGAAATTGAAAAAGTACTTCGATATGTGCTTGAAGAACAAAGTGCTTTGCAGGAAATCGTTCCTTTGGGCGAAAAGTGGACTGGTGGAAACATGTTACTGCAGCCAGCCAATTTATCTCTAAAACCAAAAGAAATTCCGATTGAAAGTTTTTTCCATAAAATCGTCATGCTTCGCGATCGGCTTCGGGTGCTGGAACAAAATATCAACAGTCATCCCGTTTTGTCCGACGAAGAAAAAGTAAACATGCAACAATACATTACCCGAATTTACGGATCACTAACCACATTCAATATTCTTTTTGCCGACAAAGACCATTATTTCGTTGGCGCAAAATCTTAATTCTATGAAACGAGCCATGAGAATTACTTCTCACTGCAGGAGAATAATTATTGGCGAGTTCCATATGGTATTAAAAAAACAAATTATAAACATATGAAAACAAGCTTAGCTCTTTTAACATCGGTCATTATCAGTTTTTCAAGTATGGCACAGGATTTTAAACTCAAGGTATGGCCGAACGGCGCACCTGACAGTAACGGGATGACACTTCCCGAAGAAACTTTTGAAGGCAAACGTGTACGCAATGTTTCGGAAGCCGAAATTTACGTGTATTTGCCAAAAATTGGCATTAATACAGGTGCCGCAGTTGTAATTTGCCCCGGAGGCGGTTATGGAATGGAAGCCATGGACCACGAAGGGTATGATATGGCTGAATGGCTTGCGCAGCAAGGTGTTGCCGGAATTGTACTAAAATACCGTTTGCCATACGGTCACCATGAAATTCCGCTGAAAGATGTCCAGCGGACGATGCGTTTAGTGCGTCAGAAAGCTGCTGAATGGGGAATAAATCAGGCAAAAATTGGCATTGCTGGTTCTTCTGCAGGCGGTCACCTTGCTTCAACAGCCGGAACACGATTCGATTTCGGAAAAGCAGATTCGACCGATCCTATTGAAAAATTCAGTTGCCGACCTGATTTTATGCTTTTATTGTATCCGGTAATTACATTCAAAGAAGAATTCGGCCACATGGGATCGCGCATCAACCTGATAGGTGCCGGCAACAAATGGGAGCTGGTTGAAAGATACTCGAACGAATTACAGGTCACAGCTCAAACCCCGCCAACATTCTTTATTCTGGCCGACGACGATACAGGCGTTCCTCCACGCAATTCCATCGAGTTTTACCTGGCCCTGAAAAAATACAAAATTCCGGCAGAAATGCACATCTTCAAATCGGGAGGCCATGGTTTTGGCATGAACAAAAAGAACCTGCCGGTTGATCAGTGGCCGAACCTTTTTGCGCAGTGGATGAAAGCGCAGGGAATTACAAAATAGCATTTACAATTTGTTTATTTACGATTGAGGACTGCTTTGTAAATGGTTAAATGATTGGCGATAAATGGTTAAATAGTAAATAGTAAAATGGTAAATAATCTAACTCACCCGGTAAATGTCCTGAAGTTCTGTCCACGATGCGGATCGGCAAATTTCCCGGCAACGGGAAGCCGTTCATTTAAGTGTCAGGATTGCGCATTTAATTACTTTGTCAACGCATCAGCGGCGGTGGCTGTTTTACTTTTAAATGAAAAGGACGAACTGCTTTTCACCCGGCGTGCCATCGAACCACATTTCGGAAAACTCGATTTGCCAGGAGGTTTTATCGATCTGATGGAGACCGCTGAACAGGCTGCCATTCGGGAAATTCAGGAAGAATTGGGCATTGAAATACATTCGTTGAAATACTTTTGTTCGTATCCAAACGAGTATATTTTCTCCGGATTTTCAGTTTACACGCTCGATCTGGCATTTTTAGCCAAAACCGAAAATTTGCATCAAATGACTGCCATGGACGACATTTCATCCTTCGAATTCTACAAACCAGAGGAAGTCGATCTGGAAGAACTGCCGTCCATTTCCATGAAAAACATCATCAAAGAATTAATTGACCGTGAAGGGACTTATTAGAAAAAGAATCAGCGACCTGCGTTCAAAAATGCAGGAACTCAGTTTGGATGCATACATTATTTACGGAACCGATCCGCATTTAAGTGAGTATTTGCCTGCACATTGGCAAACGCGGCCTTTTATTTCAGGGTTTACCGGTTCCGCCGGAGTAGTAATTATCAGTAGCGAGAAAGCCGCACTTTGGACCGACTCGCGTTATTTTCTTCAGGCGGAAGAAGAACTCTCGGGAACCGGAATTGAACTCGTAAAAATGCGAACTAAGGATTATCCTGAACCTGCTGAATGGCTAAAAATAAACATGAAAGCCAAAGCAAAGGTTGGAACCGACGAATCGTGTATTTCTATCAATCAGCTTCGTAGCATGCAGAACAGCCTCAATCAATCCGGAATTATCCTGAAAGAATCGGGTGATTTGCTGAACGACATTTGGACTGACCGCCCTCCCCTGCCCGATTCGGCGATCTATGAACACGAGTTGAAGTTTGCCAGTACCAATCGCAAAACAAAAATTGAAACAATTTGTGGCGAACTGGAAAATTCAGGCGC